>DATGXG010000043.1 GCA_035299085.1 Bacteroidales bacterium
TGAACAATTTGAACAATTTGAACCATTTGAACCATTTGAACCATTTGAACCATTTGAACAACTTGAACAATTTGAACCCCTTGAACCCCTTGAACTAAAATTGAATAATGATTCGCTTAGCTTTATTTCTTTTATTGGTAATAACACCACAGCATGTTATTGATTCACAGGAGGATTGTGATAAAATAATTTTGCTGGGCGTTGAAGCCATGAATAATAAAGACCACGTT
Source organism: Bacteroidales bacterium (assembly GCA_035299085.1). NCBI lineage: Bacteria > Pseudomonadati > Bacteroidota > Bacteroidia > Bacteroidales > Bacteroidales bacterium. The sequence continues at coordinate 231 of DATGXG010000043.1, forward strand.
AAATCACTCGAACTTCTAACACAGGTTAAGACAGTCGCCGAGGAGCACCAATGGTACCAGCAGCTCTTTCTTGCGGTTAACAATATTGGGGTTAATTACTACTCAATGCTTGATTATGGCGAAGCACTCAATAACTATCTGAGCGCATATACCATAGCAATCAAACACCTGTCAGAAGATCAGGAGATGATAGTATTGAATAATATAGCCGTGTTGTACCTGAAAGACCGGCAGTTTGCAAAAGCTGAGGAGTATGTGCGTAAAGCTTATCAGATAGCCAAAAGTACCAACACAAAATCAAGGATTGGTATGTATGCCATAAATGTTGGTATTGTCGCCAATGAGCAGGGGAATGCAAGGGAAGCCCGCAAATACATTGACGAAGCAATAGAACTTGTTAAGGATAATCCTGAATTGCTTGAGCATGCCGACATGGCCCTTGCTGAAAATCACCTTTTGAGCAAAAACTACAAAGAAGCGGCCGGTATAGCTCAACACATTATTAATGAGGGTACTTACAGCTGGAATAAGATACCTGCATTTATCATACTGTCAAAAGTAGATGAAGCCGACGGGCATCTTGATAAAGCTATTTACCATTGCAGGATGGCATTAACTGCTAATCCAACCACCGAAGATAAAATAACAATTTACGAGCGGCTCTCTTACCTTTATCAAAAGACAAATCTGCTTCACCAGGCTTTGGTTTCCAAAGACTCGGTGCTGAAATCAAGTGCACAGTTAAACGATATCAGGAATGGCAGGTTATTTGAAACAAACAGGGTAAAGTTTGAAATTCAGAATTACCAGAAGGAATCGCAAAAAAACCTTGAAAAGATAAAATCTGAACGAAGGACATTCTACATCATCATCAGCGTTGCCTTATTAATTATTCTGATCATAACCTGGGCATTGCGCAGCAGTTCAACAAAAAACAAACAGAAAAAAGAAATTCTGCGGCTTGAACTTGAAAAGAGAAATTCTGATAATTTACTTCTTGAAAAGCAACTGCGTGAAAAAGAGACCATTGCCTTGTTAGAGGAAGAACGGTTAAAAAATGAAATAGAAATAAGGAACCGAAAGCTTGCGGTAAAGGCCCTGAACCTGTCGCACAGAAATGAAGTGATTGAAGATATAATTGAATCTCTCGGAAAACTTCCTGAAATTTCCGGTAATAACAAGTTAATGGCACATCTTCAGGAACTTAAAGGCCAGTTGAAGAGTGATGCTGAACTGAAGGACTTTTTTACCCATTTTGAAGAAGTCAACAGTGGAATACTGACCATCCTTAAGCAAAAGCACCCTGTACTTAATTCAAATGATATAAGGTTTTTATCGTACATCTATATCAACCTCAGCACTAAAGAGATTTCTTCTTTACTCAATATCACGCCTGAAGCATGCAGGAAAAGAAAAGAACGAATACTCCGCAAACTGGAACTTCCCGATGATACTGAACTGTTTGACTACATTTCAGGTTTCGTAAATTAATTGATGTCACACTTTTTCCGTACTACTGTCATAGTATTTCCTCAACAATTTTACTGGTTTACTGTCATAAATACAGAATATTGTGTTTTCAAACCAAAAATAACTGAAATGAAAAAATTACTACTTAGCTTCTTGTTATGTTTTCCACTTTTGGTGACTGAACTTTATGCCCAAATGGAAATCGTTGGTTCTTCTGAATACGGGAGGATTTTCGACATCAATTATGATCCCCTCGTAGAAAATAAACTTTACGCTGTAACGCTTGGTAATCATATTCTGCAATCAACCGATAATGGAGTTACCTGGCAAATTCTCTATTCATATCCTGAAACAAATGTTTCAATAAAGTCGCTTCGCATGCTACCCGGTAACCAGGCCAGCTTCTATATTACGTATGGCGAAGTCGATAAAATAATTATTCTCGATCTTGCTTCACTGGAAGTATTAAGGGAATACGTGTTACCCAAACCTGCTGATTCAGAGAAAGAATGGATTTCAGCCTACAGCCTGTGGAAGAATAATCCTGATACCGCCATGGTTTTGCAGGGCTTTAAAATTGGCTTTGCCAATTTTGCTAAAGTCTATTACACAACTGATGGTGGTAAAACCTGGGATGAAATTTATTACAATGTCGATTACAACGAAGTCTTTCCAAATAATGTTGCCATAAGTGCTTCTGATCCTCAGAAATTATTCATTATGAGAGGAATGGGACCAACTGATGTGGATGGAGGACTGTTTGTGTCAAACGATGCCGGTGCAACCTGGAACGAGATGCTTCAGGGAAATGCACTCTTTGCCATTTCATTCAATCCTGCTAATCCTGATGAAGTGCTCCTTGGTACTTTTATCCAGAACGAGGATCAGGATGAAAACCTTTACAGGTCAACTGACGGTGGCGATACATGGAATATTATCCCTGTAAACTGGACCGACCAGATTCAGGACAATATCAATGCGATCGTTTACAATCCCCTCGATCCCAATAATATTATCATTCTTGAAGAGAATGAAATGGTTATTACCCATGACAATTTTGCCACTCATGAAATATTCGTTTATCCTGATTTTGATACTTACACTTACTATTATGGCTTAACAGCTTCTTTTAACCCATTCAATGTAAATGAAGTATTCGTAAATGGGGACTATTACCCATTCTTTTCAACAAACGGTGGTGAAACCCTCACAAGGGTACTTAACCCTTATTTTGTAACAACAGGCAATGTTGATATTTCTGATACTGACGAAGCCCATCTTTATTACAGTGTTCAATACGGATATGTACACCGTGACCTTTCAACAGGTATTGACACCCCTTACGGAGTTATGCCTCTTGATTATATGACAATCTCCGGAACTTCACCGGTTATTGCTGATCCCCTGCTTGCCGGAAGGGTTTATACCTACCAGTCATCTTTTATGGGAAACGACCTGAAGGTAAGTAACGATCACGGAAATACCACTTTTCCGGTACTTAACGGATTTAGTCCCACCCTTCATACAGTTGTCAGTGATCCTGCAAATCCTGATATTATCTGGGCCTCGCTTTCGTATTATGGTGAAACTCCTGAAGTTTATAAAATTGATTTTACCGATCAGTCAAACGTTCAGAGTGTGTTGATTACCCTGCCGTACCAGGATATGGTGACAGGTATTTACATTGACCGGGCCAATTCACTGAATATTACAATGGCTGTCGGAACAAAGGTGTTTAAATCAGCCGATGGTGGTAATACCTGGGTTGAATCAACCGGATTAGATGAATTGGTTGCTTACCAGGATCTTATTATGAAGTTGGCAAATAACCCAATTAATGAACAGCAGTTAACTATCGCTACCAATAAAGGCATTTTTACATCAATGGATGCCGGTGCAACATGGACAAAAATATTGGACGGCCTTTTCCACAATGTAGTCCACTCAACTGATGTTGATGGTCATATTGTTGCTGTCACCAATGTTTCACAAATTTCGGAATCTTCTTTTGCCTTTACCAATGACAACGGGCTAACCTGGGCACAGGTTTCAAACGCTGGCCTCATGTATTTGCAGGCTACCACTTCGGCAGTGAAATTTGACGGACAAATGGCTGATATCTATCTGGGAACCGACGATATCGGACTGGTTAAGTACACCGTCGATATTAATACAGTTGGAACAACCAATGTGCCTGTTACCAACGAAATCAGCGTTTATCCGAACCCAACAACAAAAAACCTGACAATTTCAGGAATTGAAATTGGTACTCCTGTGGCGATATTCGACTTATCGGGCCGCTTACTGATGACAATCAACAATCAGCCGCTGCTTGATCTGTCTGATTTAGAAACCGGAGCATACATACTTAAATCAACCGGCCAGAACGGTAAAAGTGTTCATGCTAAATTCATTAAGAGATAGGGCTGGGATTAAACATTAATTAAGATTAACGTGTTATTCGCCCTCACTTCTTCCCGGCAAGGGACGGGGTGAGGGCGATTGATTTATTTCTTCCCCTGCAAGGGACTGGGTGAGGGCGATCGATCTCTTCTTCCCCTGCAATGGATTGGGTGAATGCGATTGATTTACTTCTTTCCGGCAAGGGACCGGGTGAGGGCGATTGATTTCTAAGCATGATTCGATTGCTTCGGCAGCTGAAACATACAAGCGCTTCATAGCGTTTAAGTTATAAAAGATAACGTCATTGAAAACTGAAAAAATGAAAGCCAGGATAATTTTCGTAGTTCTATTCTTCCTATCTATTGCTTCCTATGCCCAAAGCACTCTTTACAAACCCTTTGAAGTCGACCTGGGACTGGTATTTGCCTTTCCCACCAACAACGACCTCAAACTCGGGGCTGGTGCTTATATTGAGCCCAAATACAATGTAACCGACAATATTTCGGTGGGCTTTAAATCGGAGGTGGTGATTATTTCCTCCCGCGAAATACTCATTGATGGCGATGTGGTTGAAGTCAGCGCCACAGGGGTAACCAGCTTTCTGCTCACAGGCGATTATTACTTCACCACCACAACCATCCGCCCGTTTGTTGGGCTTGGTACCGGTGTTTATATCCTGGGCGATATAGATTATGTGAGTGATGCCATTTCAACCGCCCACCTCGGCAACCGGTTCGGCCTGGCACCAAGGGCAGGAGTGGTGGCCGGCCACTTCAGGCTGGGCCTTGAATACAACATCATCCCCGGTGTCGAAAAAATCAAATCCAAAGATTATGTAGGATTAAAAATCGGATTTGAAATAGGGGGAGGGAAGAAGTAGATACTTTTTCCTTCGGTCACTGAGCAAAAGCAGTACGTCGAAGTGTTCCTTCACTTTAGCCTTTAGCCTTTAGCCTTTAGCCTTTAGCCTTTGAGTTTTTCTAAGCCTTTAGCCATTAATCCGATGAATCTCAATAATCTTATCATCCCCTGTTTTCGGGTCACCGCGGCCGTCTTTGTTGGAGGTTGAAATGAATACCCGGCCATCTTTTGACACACATACATCGCGCAATCTCCCATAGTCGCCATCGTAAATGGTGGTGGTTTTGGTAACCGACATCCCATCGGCCGAAAGGTGGTGTATGATGAGTCTGCCGGCTTTCAGCGAAGTCACAATCAGTGAATTCTTCCAGTCGGGGAACTTATCGCTGTTGTAGTAAGCAATTCCGGCCAATGCCAGGGTAGGGGTGTAGGCGTAAATGGGCTCACGCACATTCTTCGACTGGCAAAATGCAGTTTCTTCCGGGGTGTCACATTTGCCTTTCACATCAGGCCAGCCATAATTGCGGCCCCTTTCAATGATGTTGATCTCATCGTCTGATTCAGGCCCATGCTCTGAAGAATACAATATCCCTGAAGGCGAAAAGTCCAACCCCTGTGCATTCCTCGATCCCAGGGCATAAACATAACTTCCGGTAAACGGATTATCGGTCGGAATACTTCCATCATCATTTATCCGCAAAATCTTACCGTTCAGCGAATTCAAATCCTGAGCCCGGGGCATCTCACCACCGTCACCCATCGTCATATACAACTTCCCGTCAGGACCAAACAGCAACCGCGAGCCATCATGGTAAGTATTGCCCGGTATATTGTCAATCAGCGTCACAGGCTGGGTCAACTTGTCATTGGCATAATTATACCGCACCAGCCTTTCCCTGATTGCCATACCCGATGTGTAGTTGTAACTCACGTACACATAAGGATTTGACTGAAAATCGGGGTGCAGTGCCATACCCAGCAACCCCGATTCACCCTGGTTGGTGACGTTTATCTCAAGTAAAACGGTTATTTTCTTCGTTTCAGGATTTACCCTGCTGATTCTGCCGGTACGCTCAGTCATCCAAATGCAATTATCAGGCCCCCACAAAATCTCCCATGGCACTTCCAGTCCCCTGGCTATTACAGTGGTATCCTTATCCTGGTTATTGTCATTATTCTGGCTCTCAAGCCGTTTATTGCATGCTATTAACAAAAAAGCAGGCAAAACAATCAGCAGCAGATTGAAAGGCTTATGCGGAAGGATAGATTTTGACAGACGGTGGATTTCCATATTTACTTTAATTTATAGGCGAGTACGCTGTTTTTATTGAATGTAGGGATGTACAGAATGCGGTCGTAAGGGTCAAACTCAATATCGGCAGCATTTGTTTCAAGCGGGGTACCATCAAACAAAAGCAACTTAGGCTGGCCCTGCTGCAACAAATACACATGCCCGCTCCAGTCCGAAATCAGGTACGTGCTGTCGCCAACACCCTTAAGCCCATCAATAGGACCTGTACTGTCAATAAAAGTTGTCATCGTCTTTGTAGTCAGGTCAAGCGCTGCCAGCCGGTTATCCTGTCCGCACAGCAGCCTGCCTGTTTCATAAAACAAGCCATTGGTTGGCCCTGCATCCGACTGGTAGAGAATATCCATAACCCCGTTAAAGATTTCAAATAAGTAGTTCCCTTTACTGTCAGATACGAATATTCGACCATCAGCCCCGATAGCTATATCATTCAGGTTCTCAGCTTTAGGATGTTTATACCGGTGGGTGATTTTGGCAGAAGTCACATCAATCTCCACCACCTCGTCAATATTGGTCACATACAGTTTACCCTGCACCATCCCCATCCCCTTGGGCGCGCTCATATCCTCCACCCAGTTATAATTAACAATATCACCATCCGGTTTATGCCGTGTAATATAACCGTTATTGTCCTTCTCCCAGGGATGCTCATTAATACTCGAAACATAAAGCATCTTTTCAGAAGGATCATACAACACCGACTCAGGCGTATGCAGTCCCGCCTTTGTTTCCCAGAGTTTCTCCAGGCGTTCATTTAAATAAATCTCCTGCGCATCTCCATTTGGGAGGTTTAGTAACAGGGCGAAAAGTGATAAGAGGATGAGTTTCATTTTGTTATATTTTGGTTTTAAGCATTCAGCAGTCAGCACTCAGGATAAGCTCAAAGGCTAAAGGCTAAAGGCTAAAGGCTAAAGGCTAAAGGCTAAAGTGGCTTTTTGGAAGCCTTTGGCAGCATTTAGAAGTCAGCATCGGCGCTTAGCGCTTAGCACTCAGCATTCAGAACTCAGAACTCAGAACTCAAAACTCAGAACTCAGAACTCAGAACCGAGAACTGAGAACTGAGAACCCTTTGCCCTCAGCCCTCCGCGCTTAGCTCTTCGCTTTAAAAAACAAACGTTTCACATGTAGAAAAGTTAAATTGAAACAGCCAGGTGTAATTGGTAGTGAAAAAGTATTATCTTTGCGCCTCTTAAATGCGGATATGGCGTAATTGGTAGCCGCGCCAGACTTAGGATCTGGTGCCGAGAGGCGTAGGAGTTCGAGTCTCCTTATCCGCACAACCCTTCGGGGAATAAATTTGAAATTTGAGATTTGAGATTTGAAATTCAGATTCAGATTCAGATTCAAGATTCAGATTCAAAATTACAGATTCTGGTTTCAAAATTCAAGATTCAAAAATTCCAAAGTTTTACTTCCTTTATTTCATTTCCTTGTGTTTTTTTCATTATTGCTGCTTCGCTTGTGTTGCTGTTTATAGCATTTAGCTTATTTGGCTGAATTCTGATTGGGTATTTTGAATCTATATTAATTTGCCATACATTCGTTCCGTTTATGCACCTATCTGCTTTTCCAGTGGCTGAACACTGAAGGCTGAGTGCTGACAGCCTGAATACTCTGAAAAACAATTAACCTGAAATGAAGAGGATAATTTTATATATCGCTTTGATAATTTCTTTAACCGGATTATTTTCAGTTTATTCTTTCGGGCAAAAATCTCAAGGCATCTCTTTCGATAAAAACTACCCTTTTGTGCAAAATGGTATCAATGGCATAGTGTCCTTCCCACAGGATGACGGTTATATCATGGCAATGGCTGCACGTCATTACGATGTTTTTTATCTGACACTCATCAGGACCAATCTGTATGGTGACACCTTGTGGGTAAAATATATGGATATTGGTATGGAGACCAATGTGCCCGAAGTGAAATATGGCGTATCAGATCCTGATGGAAACATCTATATTACAGTCACTCATGCTGATTACAGTCTGTTAAAGATTGATCCGGATGGGAATTTTTTATGGGGCAGAGGAATCCAGAATATCAACATGCCACCCGTATTTGCAAATGGTTCTCTCTGGCTTTGTATAAAAATTTCATCCAACTGTTACATGGTTAAATTAAACCCGGTCGATGGTGAAAATGAAGAAATGAACCTGCTTTTCTCAAATCCTGACTGGTGGCCTTCCTCACTTTCCGTGAACGATAACGGAGATGTGGTTATTGCTGTTCTTGATGAATTTCCTTTCATGTTACATTATGTCACTAACATGATATTCTCAAAACCTGCTGATTCTACCACATTCTCATATACAATTCTCGATCTCCAAAACAATTTCATTTATCTTGATAAGATGAAAAACAGCGGCAGCGACCTGCTGGGTATAGCGCACTTTCCGGTAGCATACAGCTATTCTTTCGATGAGAATTTTATCGTGAGATTTACTGCTTCAGGTATGGTTCTGCTTGATCAGGAATTGTCATTTTCAGCCGACTCTTCATTTGTCATTGATTTTGTTATAAATAGCGAAGAACAAGCTTTATTGCTATGCTGGGTAAACGACAATTCATCAAGAAGGTATGAATTGCTTTGTATGGATACAACCGGAACTATTGCCTGGAGTAAAACACTCCCTGATCATGTTTATCAAAGTATAAATAACTGTAATGACGGAGGGTATATTATTACGGGCGAAGACTCATCCGCAAATGATTATCCCTTTCTTTTGAAAACTGATTCACAAGGCATTGTGAGTGTTGACCATACCAGGCCTCCGTTAGCGGCAATCAATACATTCCCTGTTCCCGCCACCAAAAGTGTCACTTTTGATGTGCCGGGAATGCAGCATAGTTTGCTGACGATATGCGATGTTTATGGAAAGCCGGTTACTTACGTTGAAATACGCAATGGTCAGGGCCAACTGAATACCCTTTCACTCAAACCCGGAGTCTATTTTTGTACATCTGATGCGGGTGTCTCATGCAAAATCATCATCACCAAATAGCCAAAACCAATAACCAATGAACCACAACCAATCAAACAACACCAATCACTGCCTGCTTCATTCAGTTTTAAAACGATCTGCAATTGTTCTTGTACTTTTATGGATGACTGTAAGTTCTGCATTCAGCCAGGTTGATGAAACCAGGAACTATGTGTATTTCTTCTCTGATTCAGTACTTTATGGACGGATTGTTGAGTTGAGATCACCCATGTTTGGCGGCAGCTTTCTGATGTGCGATTCAATTAAAGTCTCAAAGGATTTCGTTAAATTCTTCAAAGGCGAGACCGGCTTCTATGCAAATACCATAAACATTAACAGTTCAGGAACATCCACTTTTTGCCAGAGGATCCGCAAAGGAAAAATAAATCTCTATGAAAGAGATGTAACATCATACAGTCCGGGATTTTACAGCCCCGGATTCGGGGGACCGGGTATGTACTCATCAGGAATGGTAACCAGGAATATCAAAAATTACTACAATATAGGATTTGGCGATTTAAAGAAGGCGAAATACAAAAACCTGTTGGTTGACCTTTCCGATAATCCTGAAAGCATGATGCACTTAACAAAGTATAAGTCAGTCAGGAAAACGGAAACCATTCTTGGCGTAGTAGGGGGAGTTGCTGTCGCTACAGGCCTGGTTGCAGTAATCGCCACCACCAACCACAATAACGGTTTATCAAAATCCAACACCACCCCAGGTGTAGTTACAATGCTTGCTGGTGCCGGATGTATGTGGGTCAGTTATTTTTATTCGCTTTCGAAGCCTAAGCACTTGAGACAGGCGATTGATGCTTACAATAAGTAGACAGGGACAAGCTCAAAGGCAATGGTTCGACAAGCTCCATAACCGGGTTAAAGGCAATGGTTGGACAAGCTCACCAACGGGAGCTAAAAAACCAGGCCCGGCATCGTAGAGATGCGGGCATGGCTTGAAAGAATTCCCAATAAAATTAAAGCGATAGGATGGAGGCTGAAACTACTTTTTAGGCTTTTTGAAAGTGCCGCTTTTAGGATCCCATACTTCACCTGCTTTAGCACCTTTAGCAGCTTCTTTCTTAGCTGCACGCTTAGCACGACGCTCCCATTGTTTCTGAAGATAATGTTCAACTACCATACGGGTCTCGTCGGTAACTGTTATCTGAGCTTTGCTGTCTTTTTCCATTGTTTCAAAATTTAAGCGCGCAAATGTATTAAAAAACATTCACTTTATCGCAATAATTGAATAACATAACACCTCCGAAGGTCCCCCTCCGAAAAACATGACGCTTCCGACGGTCCCCGAGTGAAGCTCTGCGCCTGAAAATCAATTGAGCGAAGCTCAAATTGATTAAGGCGCCCGAGCGCAATCGAGGGGCGGTGGGATTAAGGGAAAAAGCAAAATAGACTGAACCTCCCATCGGGTAAAAACTCCCTTCAAAGTTTTTTTTGTATGAGATACATTTTCTATATTTGTTAAATCTTAACTCAACCTTTTGAGAACCATGGCGCAGTATTTAATTACTATGTTTGATCACTGGAAAACCTCCACAGCCAAAGTACTCACCGTAATCTCAGCGCTTATATTTCTTGCATCATTTTTCCTGCCATCCAGATTAGATGAAGTAGGTTGGGCATTCTTTTTCAATCATATTAATATTGCTTATCATTTTTTAGCGCTATCACTATTCCCAATCATTGTCATTCTTTTCTTTTTAAAAAGGCGTCTGATTGCTTTTTATTTATCGGCATTTCTTATTCTGACACAAATCAAATGGTTTGAATACACAATCTCATATTTAATATCCGGCGAACCATTAAACATGTTGTCATCCTGGTGGTTTCAGAAATTCTTAATTTACTTATTATTTGCCTTCTGGTTAATCTTTCAGGCAACTCGGAATAAGTCATGGAAATGGTACACTTATTTCTTATCAATTGTACTTTTCGGCCTCTTTTTCATCACTGAAAATAATTGCAGAGTTCAGTTTTACGGCGATGTGGGCATTGTGAAGAATAACCTAAGAGTATGGTTTGAAAACTGCGCCATGGTTTATGCCTGGTACACTTCACTTATCATGGTCAATTTTGCAATTTTCTATGAAATTAAAAGCAGGGATGAAGAGGTTTCTCGCTTCGCTCGAAATGACGGCTTTGTATCAGGTTTTTAGTGGAAAAAGCAGTTAGTGCCGGTAAAGCCGGCACTAACTGCTTTTTCCTTCCACTCATCCAAAGAATGCTCGTCATTTCGAGCGCAGCGAGAAACCTTTTCGATCAACCAAGCATATCTTTTTTGTATGAGATACATTTCTTATATTTGTTAAATCTTAACTCAACCTCATGAAAAAACTCATTCTTGCGCTTTTAGTAATTGTTCTGGTATCATGTTCAAAAGAAGAAAATAAACCGGCTTCTGCCAAAGAACTTATTACCGGTAAAACCTGGACTCATCAGGGCTTTATTAATGATTTGAATATGAACCAGCTACCCGACGATACATTAACCGGCAGGTTGAACTTATCCTTGAAGTTCGGCACTGATAACCATCTGATGTATACCCTTAACGGAGAATCGCAAGACGTTACCTGGGCCTTTATACTCAACGAAACAGCAATAGAAATTACCGGCCTCCAATTTGACTCAACAATTGTTCACGGACAACCGGTTAGTGACCTGATGATCAAAACGCTCAATCAGGACAGCCTTGTTTTTTACGGCACGACAGAGCAATACCCTGAGATGATTACGTTCAACGTTTTTAAGTAAGGGAAACGCAAGCTTTCTCGCATGACGATTTAAAACGAAAACGTTGTTAAGAGAGTTACCTTAAGGTGGAAGATTCGCCCTGCCTGCCCTCTTTCGCTTAATCCCACCGCCCCTCGATTGCGCTTTGGCATTGTAACTTGCAGCTTCGCTGCTGTTACAACACCAGCTCCACTCGGGGACCGTCGCACGGAAGATGTTTTGTGGAACTCCGGTCCCCAACCCAAAACACGACCCATGCGACGGTCCCCGAGTGAAGCTCTGCGCCTGAAAATCAATTGAGCGAAGCTCAAATTGATTAAGGCGCCCGAGCGCAATCGAGGGGCGGTGGGATGAAGGGAGGGAGCAGAATAGACCAAACCTCCCCATTGGCCAAAAACTATCTTCAAAGTTTTTTTTGTATGAGAAGCTTTTTCTATATTTGTTGCACTAAGGCGAATAATATTGACTAGTTTATTTAATTAACCTGTTACACCAATATTCTATAATAGATGAGAAA
>DATGXG010000044.1 GCA_035299085.1 Bacteroidales bacterium
GGGGAGAGGGGGTGACGGGGTGACGGTGTGAAGTTCTCTCATACGTCCCAGAGGTCCTATTGGTCCCAGACCAGAAGACCAGAAGACCAGAAGACCAACAATTATAACTTCACGGATATCCCGGGTCCGATCAGCAACATCCAGGTGTTTGCCTTAAACTGGTAACCCCCTCCTAAGTATAGCGGGAAAGCCAGCTTTTTACCTCGTGAAGTGGGATAAAGACTGGCCAGCGCAACAATGGCCAAATCCTGCCGTTCACTCTGAAAATTAAAGGCATCAAGTGCGAGAAAACCAGCTCCAAACCGGTAAGGCCTCAGCTTGGCAATCTTTTCCGGGTGATAAAAGGCAAACTGCGCCACCATGGCCATGCTGATACCATACAGGTTATTGAATGTGGTTTTGCCCGGATTCTCCGGATCATGGGAAACTGTGAGCAAACCGGCAGGGAAAGAAACATCGATGTCAAATTTCATTTTCTTCTTCAGTATGATATCAATTTCTTTTTCCTGCTGCACTTCGCCGTATTTACCCGGAGTATTGCGGAAGGTAAGATGTATCTTCGACCAGTCGTCCAGGTCACTTGTTGTCCGGCTCAGAAACTTGTTGAGGCTGATGTCTCCCTGGTTACAATTGCGTTTATCGTAATAGTTGTACCGGGGCGAATTTTCACCGGGACAGACCGTCATTGCCGGAAGAGTTTTCATATCGATCAGCTCATTTGCGGGTCCTGTAACCCTGAGATCGACGCTCACATATTGCCTGCCATATAGTTTATCATCCACATCAATCCGGTTTTCATTAAAAGATATCACAATGTCACGGATTGTCTTGTCAAAGAGGATCGGCCCGCGCACACCGGAAACCACCCGGTTTATGTCGCCATAATTGAGCATGATGTAATCAAAAGGCCTTGGATTTTCATATTCCCTGATAGTCAGGGCCTGACCGGTATTCGCTGAATTGCTATATAATCCGACCCGTTTTTTATTGATATCAAGCGGGACTCTCAGTCTCATTATAACCTGCTGTTCATTCTGTATCAGCGTGTCTGATGTAATATCAACAAGGTCTTCAAAATGGAAACGGGCTTTATAAAGAGCAGTGCCTTCAATTTTCACACTCACTGTCTCACCGGGGTAAACCGACAGATCACGGCTCCACTCGCCGCCATCGCGCATTACAGAAATTGCCGTGATAGCAGTGGCGGGCGTAATATTAAAGTTCGAAATAAACCTGGCCTCATCACCTTCTTTTATATAAAGGTATCCTTCAGTGCTGCGGTGATAATTGTACGTTTTGAGGTAACACAATACCCGGTTGTCCGTCAGGTAATTTCGTGTAAATATTTCTGCAATCAGCACTCCGCCGGGTTCTTCCTGGTTTTCTACCCTGTAGGTTTTGTTGATCTGAAGATTCCGGCTATTGTCAAGCTGGATTTCAACGCCCTGGGTACGGGCTTTTTCATCCATTGTAACATCCTTCTTATCTGTATTCAGGTACTGAAGCCTGCTTGTCTTCACCGAAAAAGTACATTCAAGCGGTGGAAGCTGCGAAAGGGGAGTGTTTGTGTTCAGATCCATATCCGGTTTATCGGTATGGAGGTTTAACTTCAGACGCTGCAAGCCTGTCTGGTTAGGCATAACATGCAGGATCAGCTGGTTATTCAGGTTTTCAAGCCGGTAATCCATTGGCAGTCCTGATGTCCATTCGCTGGCAAATCTCAGGTTAGCTGCGTTATTTGTAATGATTTCGAAAACTTTTTCTTCTCCAAGGAACAGATCATCGGAGGCAGGTTTGATACTGACCGTTGTCTTTGTACAGGGAAACAAGCCAATGGCTTGATATCCTGAGGTCTCTGCTGTACTATAACTGACCTGCAACTTCAAAAATCGCGATTGCGTAAGGTTTTTAAATCGCACTTTCGAATGCCAGGCATTATTGAATAAAAGCAGGGAGTCAATGATCTCGTAATCACCTGAGGGAATCAGGTGCAGTTGTGTCATGGGTTCCTTTGGAGTGAGTGTAATTTCGGCAATTTCATTCTCTTCACGGTAGAAGAAATAGAGCAGCTTTTCACCACCGCTCATCAAAGAATTCTTGTTACTGTTATACACACCTGAATCCGTGCGGATCTCAATTGTACTGAAAATACTCGGGCTTTCGGTTTGGGCGTTGATCAGGGAAGGAATGAACAGGGTTAGAATAAGCAAACTTCTGATTTTCATGATAATGGAATTACAACTTCACGTTTCAACACGCCGCCAAAATACACAGAATTGGGGAAAACTCAAAATTTTACCGATTACTGATACCTATTACCTATTATCGATACCGATTACTGATTACCGATTACCGAATACCGAATACCATTACCGATTCCCGAATACCGAACACCGATTAACGAACTAGTACCCTAAAGCCGTTCCATCGGGACTTCGGGGATCGGCTTTTCCCGAATAGATATGATTTTTTGAATCAAACAGGATACCCATGGCTTCTCCAAGCCTGTAACCATTGCCAGTATCCGTTTCATGCCCTATTTTACGGAACTCTCTAAGGGAGGCATCTGAAAGCGTATTATATTCCAGTATGGTGGTATCCGGCATCCATTGATGATGTATACGTTTTTGAGTAAGGGCGTCCGAAATATTCATATCAAAATCGATTACATTCAGCACAACCTGAAGTACCGTATTGGGTATCGTCCGGCCTCCGGGCGAACCAATGACCAGGAACGGTTTTTCATCTTTCAGTACAATGGTTGGACTCATACTGGATAACATCCTTTTTCCGGGTGCAACCAGGTTCGGTCTTGTACCAATGTTACCAAAATTGTCAGTTATTCCGGGCATCGGATTGAAATCGCCCATCTCATTGTTGAGAAGGAAACCGGCTCCTTCTACAACCATACCTGATCCGAACCAGCCTTCAATGGTATAAGTGAGTGATACGGCATTACCATGAGAATCCATAACCGATAAATGGGTAGTATGAGGACCTTCGTTCAATTGATTTACATCCCCGGCTTTGGAAGCTAAGGATGTATCAGGAAGAATGAGCTTTTGAAGTGTATGTGCATATTCCTTACTACATAGTTTTTGCACCGGAATATTCTGAAAATCAGGATCCCCCAGGTATTTGGCGCGGTCAAGAAAAGCAAGCCGCATGGCCTCTGATAATGAATGTAAATATTGAACCGAGTTATGGCCCATTCCCTTCAGATCAAAACCTTCGAGAATATTCAGCGCTTCAGTAATTACAATTCCTCCTGAACTTGGCGGCCCCATTGAATATACATCGTAGCCCCTGTAATTGCAATGAACCGGTTTTCTTTCAACAGCCTTATATTGTTTCAGATCTTCAGCAGTAATCATTCCCCCGTTATTCTTCATAAATTCGCAAATCAACTGCGCGGTTTTTCCGTTGTAAAAGTCTTCCATGCCGGATTCCTGAATTCTCTTTAAAGTAGAAGCAAGGTCGGGTTGACGCCAGAGTTCTCCGGGCAAATATGCGGAGTTATCTTTTTTCAAAAATGCTTTTGTTGTTGACGGATACTTCAGAAAATTATCAATTCCATAATTAAAGTTCCTTGATAAATTTTCAGTGATCGCGAAGCCGTTTTCAGCAAGGTTAACAGCCG
Organism: Bacteroidales bacterium; assembly: GCA_035299085.1. Taxonomy (NCBI): domain Bacteria; kingdom Pseudomonadati; phylum Bacteroidota; class Bacteroidia; order Bacteroidales; species Bacteroidales bacterium. Next base: position 3,641 of record DATGXG010000044.1, read on the forward strand.
GTTCAACCAGTTCCTTCCAGTCAAGCTTACCATATTTTTTATGCGCTAATTCCAATCCCGCAACTGTTCCGGGAACACCGGCTGACAAAACACCTTCGTGGTTGCTATTGTCTTTGATTTTTCCTTCGGTATCCAGAAACATGGCTGAATCGGCTTTCAGCGGAGCTTTTTCCCTGAAATCGATACTTGTTATGAGCCCGTCATTCCGGTAATATATAAGGAATCCTCCTCCCCCGATATTTCCGGCCTCAGGATAAGTAACTGCGAGCGCAAATGACATGGCAACGGCAGCATCAATGGCATTACCTCCCTTTTTCAGGATTTGCAGCCCGATTTCAGAAGCATTCCGGTCAGAACAAACCACCATTCCGTTTTTGCCTGAAACCGCATCGCCTGTTTGGGTAAGCCCTGCAGGTATACAACCTAAAAGGCCAATCAGAAAAATTGAAAAAAATCGCATGTCTTTTTCGTTCTAAACTTCTAAACCTCTAAACCTCAAACTTCAAACTTCAAACTTCAAACCTCAAACACTAAACCTCTCCCACACTTCCTTCGGCGAAGTAAAATAATACGTCGCATCAATCCTTTCCGTCGCATTGTAACCCCATAGCGCCAGGCCAAAGTCGACCCCCGCAGAAAAGGCACATTGCCTGTCATAAGCGGTGTCCCCAATATAGAGAGCCTCTTTATTGCTAATTCCTGCTTTTTTAAGGTATGCCAGCATGGGATCAGCAGAAGGTTTAGGTCTTTCACTGTCCTCCATGCAGATTACCGTTTCAAAGAAACCAGCCAGGCCGAAAGGCACAAAATCCTGGTTAAATTCAAACCTGTTTTTCGAAGTAATGATACCCGGTTTTATTCCTTTTTGCCTGAGCTTTTTTACAAGTTCTTCAATACCCGGGAATAAGGTTACTGCATCGAGATGCTTCTTGAGGTATTCGTTCCAGATGAAATAAGTATGTTCAGCATTTTTCAGATTGAGTTTGTTGAGTGCGGTAATTCCGGGTATTCCAAGGACAAACCTCAGATCATTCAGGTCATAGTCCTTGCTTTCAACTTCTTTAAGAGTATCCTGTAAAGAGACCAGGACAGCCTTTTCGGTATCAAGCATTGTGCCGTCTATATCAAAAATAAAGTGACTGTAGTTCATCTTTCAGTTTCCGAAATTCCTACTTAAGTGCTTTCTCAATGCGCCTGTCGGGTATCAGCCATATCAAAGCCACCAGCACGTATATAAAACCTGCAAGGTATGAGTTTACCCAGCTCAGGATAATTGCCGAAAGATATAATATAACCGACAGTTTGCCTTTAAGGTCCTTTCCTATGGCTTTTGCCAGCATACTGTCGTTTCCCTGGGTTTTGAGAATGATCTGCTGAAGAATATAGTATGAAACGGCTGCCATGAACATGATAACACCATATAACGCCACAGTGTTCCTGCTGAAGTGATTTTCGCCCATCCACCCGGTTACAAACGGAACCAGGGAAAGCCAGAAAAGCAAATGCAGGTTAGCCCAGAGTATCGATCCCGTAACTTTTGTAATGGTATGAAGCAGGTGATGGTGATTAACCCAGTAAATTCCGACATAAATAAAACTGAGGACATAACTGAGGAAAATCGGAATGACCGGTATCAGATCTTTGAACTCATTTCCATGGGGCACCTTAATTTCAAGTACCATAATGGTAATGATAATCGCCAGTACTCCGTCACTGAATGCTTCAACCCGACCTTTTTGCATGGTTGCCGTTTATCCAAAATTAATCCATAACTTTTATTTTTTCAACCTTAAACTTCAACTCTTGGCCATCAGTACTGACCTGCTAAAGAACACACGGGGGGTATTTTTAACTTCAAACCCGACTGATATTGCTTTTCCGAGCATTTTTTCGAAATCCTTCTTTTTGACATGGATTATTGGTTCTATAATGAAAAGTAATCCGCCCGGTTTCAGCAATGAATAGAGCTCAGAAAACAATCTGTCCTGATCCGGTACCTCATGAACCATCCAGAAGGCCAGCGTAAAATCCACCTGTTCAGCAAGGCCAATCGTATCTTTTTTGCAGGGATGAAGCCTTATTCTTGAAGCAAGCCGGGTAGCGGTTATTTTATTATAAATTATATCAAGCATTCCCTGCTGAAGATCAGCAGCAATTACCTCACCTGAATTATGCAGAAGATAGGCTATGGCAAGCGTGAAGAATCCCGGGCCGCATCCAAGGTCAAGAATCTTCATACCGGGTTGAATATAAGGCCTGAGAATATTAACCGGATCCTGAAATATTTTCCTTAAACGGTTATCGAAGCTGAAAGCAACTCCGACAGGACAAACCATGTATTTTTCCTGGCTCATTTTTTGAAATTTTTAGAAATAAAAATCAAACCTCAAAAGGTGAACACCTGTACTTTACCTGATAAATTTAAAACATTTATATTCCTGTTCTCCGTTGATACTTATATATACAGTATATAATCCTTTAGCTAAATTACCTGTGTATACCTGATCTTCATTGCCAGAGACTCTCTTTTTAAGAATCAGTTTTCCTGCAGCATCAAAAATCGACAGATCGGCATGGTCAGTTATTCCTTCAATATAGAGCACATTGTTTCTTTTAAAAGCTTTCAGACTGTTCTCAGGAATGTTATTTTCATTCACAATCACTTTATCATCCGGACGAATCACCTGGAAACAATGAGCATCATTTGAAATCCTGAAAAGAAAACTTTAAATTTCATTTTTAGGGTGCGAATAGAAGTTAAACTTTCAAACGATTTCAGACATCCTCAAACATCTGAACCCCTGAACTTCTAAACATCAGACGTCAAACCTCAAACGACTACCCCGGCACAGCCGGAACTTCAATTTTTAAATCACCGGTTCCCTTTATAAATGTTATACTCAGAAAAACAGGAACTTCATTATTTGAATCAGAGTTATTCAGGAGAATTTCATTTAAAGTTAAATAGTTTTTCAGATCAGCGTATAAGGCAGTTAGTTTTTGTTCAACGGTTTCGATTTTTATGGAAATCTCGAGGTCGGAAAACATATGAAAATCGGTTATATAACCATAGCGGTTTGCCACTTTCTCAATTTCATAAATAGCTACATTCCTGTCCTTATTACTGATTCCCCTCCAGTACATATTTTTACTTTTATTCAGAAATTCCCAATAGAATTTTTCCATTTTGCACGATGTGACCTGTCAGCGTCCGAAGGACCTGACAGCGTTATTTAAAAGGAATTTTCATAATGTTCTGTTTTCTTCTTTTGAATTTTCAGTTTTGCATAGGCATCCTGAATGTTTTTCCATTAATTGTATAGAATCAATCAGGTAATACGCGGATACATTAAAATCGCCTTCACTTGTTTTTACAATGGTATTTCTGAAAACTTTAATTTTATCAGTATCAATATAGCGGCCCACTGTAATATATTTCTCTTCTCCGGTTGAAATGTATTCTGAACAAAGCGTATCCCACCGATTCGAATAAGATGGCAAATTATTAAAAAGGATATCAGGTGTTCTGTTTTTAACAAGGTCAAATGAATGGTTGTCTGTTGAAAACTGTACACCAAATTGATCTGTTAAATAACCTGAATTCTGACTCAAAGAGATAACGAGTTTTAAACAATAAGTCTTACCGGCTATGAGTGGGGACTTTAATTCTCCGGTAATGAATTCCATATATTCACCGGTAGGATTGTGAAATAAGATCAGACCTACATAATCATAATCATTCCGGCCTTCAGAATTCATGTTATCAGGAACGTTTTTAAGACGGCGAAGAGAATTGTAGTAATCGGGTGTATGATTATCAGGAGAATGCCAGAATGGAATCTGTTTTTCAATCTGACTTTGACCATCCTTGATTTCCATTTCAGGAGGTCCAAAGTAAAAGGAGAAGTCTCCGTTTTTAATTAAATTGAGAGTATCATCCTGTATTATCTCAAGAGTATCCCTGGTGCCGTTGATTACTTTGATTCTTCCTGCTAGTTCTTTGTTATCGTAATATTCTGCAATTTCTGAATTCCAGAGAATGTTATTCCTGTATTCTTCTCTTTTAAGAAGTTGTCCCTGTTCATTATAGTATTCCCACCAGCCTGTCCGGGTTTCTTCTGAGTCACAATTTTTAATATTCTGATAACTTTCTTTTCTTTCAACATTACCATTTTGATAATAGTAAGTCCACCTTCCGATATTCTTGCAAGCAGAACCAATGCAGGGGTATCCTTTGCAGGTAACTACCCGGCCTTTTGCCAGGGTTTTTCCGTTGCTATATTCCAAACGTATTTTCCTGATCTGGCCGGATAATGGTATGAAAAATAAGAAGGTTATCAGTAGAAATTTTATTCTCATCCTTAAAATTGTGAAAAATTGCATGACTGAGCTTGTCGAAGTCATGCTTGCTTAATAAGGTATCACCGGTCGCTGAGCTTGCCGAAGCCTGATCACTGAGTGAGCCTATTCTCAATCATCCACTGATGACCGAAAGGATCCAGAATTTCTGCCTGCCGGTAGCCATAATCATAATCCTGAGCCGGATTCAGCAACCTGGCTCCTGCATCCAGCGCACTCTTTACAACTGAATCCACATCTTCAACAAATAGTCCGATAAGGGTTGTGACCCCCTTTATCTTTCGGGGTTCAAACTGTCCCTTTGCCGGTCTCTCTTCATGCAGGTGAAACAGGGTCGGGCCAATCGACAGTTCTGCCACAAGCAGGGTGCCGTCATCATTCCGGAATTCCCTGATTACTGTTGCATTGAATGCTTTAGTATAAAAGGAAATATCCATTGTTCCTTCAGGGATAAACAGTTGCGGCGCAAAAACAGTACGATTAGTTTCAGTCATGGTTTTGATAGTTAAACTATCAGTGTTCCGTGTTTGTTCAAATTCAACCGCTACCGCGGTTGTGAACTGTGAATGCCAATAACACCGGCTTTCAGCCGGCGCTATTCACATTAATCCGCTAACGCAGATTTTAGCCACTCCAGAAATCCTATCAATCCTATCAATCCTATCAATCCTATCAATCCCATTAATCCCAATAATCCCATTAATCCCAATAATCCCAATAATCCCATTCGTCCCATAGGTCCCAGACAAGACCAGAAGACCAGAAGACCAGAAGACCAACTGCCTACTTAAACAAATACGTCGCAAACTCGTGCAAACATCTTCTCCAGGTAAGCCATTCATGGGCTGTATTCTGTGATTCATAAAAGACAATATTCTTCACGCCCAATCCTGTCAGCTTATCCCTGAAACTCTGCGACCAGTTCCCTTCTGCGGTTCCCGTTCCCATCCAGATGAGTTTCATTTTCGAATTGATCTCATCGGGCCGTTTCAGTAATCCACCATAAAGTGTAGTGATATCAATATTCTCTCTTACCATCAGCGCACCGCTGAAGGCACCCATGTAGGCAAATTTATCGATGTTATTAAACACAATTTCAAATGTTTGAAGTCCTCCCCATGACAATCCTGCCATAGCCCGGTGATCACGGTCGGATAGTGTCCTGTAACATGAATCGATCATGGGAATGATATCCCTGATGATCAGCTCCTGGAATTCAATTTTGTCTTTCCCGGTAGAAGTTATTGATTGAGGGATATCCCAGTTGACCACGTTAAACTGCAATCCTGAGATATCGCCGTTATCCATCACGACGATCATGGGCACTGCTTTCTTTTCGGCAATGAGGTTATCAAGAATGAAGTTCATTTTGCCCTGGTTGCTCCATCCTGTCTCGTCTTCCGCCCATCCGTGCTGAAGATACAGTACAGGATATCTTTTATCCGGGTTCTTATCATAATCGGGGGGAGTGTAAACAAAACAACGACGTGTTGTTTTGCGTACAGGTGAATAGTAATACCTGGCTCTTACTTCACCATGCGGGACATTCTGCGGCTGAAAAAACTTCATGTCGGCAGACGGAATATCAATCCCGCTCATTGCAGCATCGGCCCCAAAATAGGTGATAGTTGACGGATCAGAAACTCTTGCGCCGTCAACAATGAAAGCATAGTAATGAAAGCCTTCCACAATGGGCTCTGTTGTACCTGTCCACACTCCCTTGTCGTCCTTTTGAAGAGGGAATTTTTTGCCTGTAATATCTGCCGAAACCTGTGTGGCTTCGGGAGCAACCAGTTGAAACACTACTCTACCGTCATCATAAATTCGCGGATACGATCTTCCGGGAAGGCAATTGTCGGCTTTAACGGTGTTTTCAGGTAAAGTCTGAGCCTTTATAATAGTGCTTAAAATAAAACTCAGAATCAGGACAGAAATAAGTTTAGATTTCATGGTGTTGCTGATTGTATGTAAACTAATACAATTCAGAGCCCGTTTGTACTCACAGTTCTCTTCGATCTAAGGATTATCATTTTCAGAATCCAGTCCGACTAATCTTCCATTTCTTAATTCCTTAAATATGAAATGTATTTTGTTCATAGATTTGGAATTATATTCCATTATACTTGCTGCAGGTGCATCAATAGCCCCGGCCAGGGCTATTGAAGTTGCATCGCATGGTCTGAAATGCTTGCTATCCTCCGAACATAAGGTTACTGAATATTCATGTAATCCGTTTTCCTCATCGCCATAGAAAGTTGAAACCTGTAAGTACAACAAAGTGTCTAGCACAAAAGCATCTTCAATATAGAATCCGTTTTCAAAATCGCTGCTGTCAGTTTCAATTTTTGTCCTGGTCCAATTTCTGAAATCGGTTGACTCATACAGGTAATAAGAATCTTTTGCTGCTGCTAAATAAATAACTTTGCCATGTGCATATTGGAGATTTAGATTGGAATCAGCTTTTGTGGGTGTTTCGATATAATTCCACCTGATGGCATCATCTGAAACAGCCATAAATGAAGTGGTATCAGTCAGAATGTAAACACTATCCCTGTAATAGCCTTTCAATGAAAACCAGTCATATGATATATACGGGTATTCCTCTTTATTGAAATTAATTGCCGTATCCGGAAAACTGAAGACATAAATCGTCTGGTTTTCTGCAGGGACTTGATTTGTATATTCCGGGTAAGAATTATCCCAGTTGAAGTAAGCATAAAGTTTCCAGTGTATGCCATCTTCAGACACAGCCAGTGATAAATTATGTTCTGCTATAATTTTATCGTTAATTACATGAATTGATGTAACATAAATTCCGGTTGAAATCCACAGAATGCCATCGCGGGAATAATGAATCACCTGCATCCTGTCAGGGTTTTCACCCACATCAATAATTGAAATGAAGTAGTTTTTAAAAGCAACGATATTTCTTGGAAAGGCTTCATATTTTAAGGTATCTCCGTTTGTATTAACCGTTATACCGGTGGGTTTTATCCATTGCCAGGTACTGTCATCAACCGATTCCAGGTAAAATAACGTTTCAATTTTATTATTCATGGCATCCCATTTCTGCTTTTCTTCTGCTACAACACCGTCGGCAAGCAGCAGTCCATTATTCCTTATTACATGATTAACCTTATAATAAGGATAGAATGAACTGTTTTGAGAATGAGTACTTAATAAAGCAAAATGAAGTAATGTAACCAGGATGATTATTGAACGCATAATTAGTATATGACTTAATATTGAGTCATCACACATTCAAACTTTAACTAAAAAGCAGATTTTTGGCTTGACAGAATATTCAATACTGCCGTTTCCAGAAGATGATTGAATTCCGATGGATTTTCAATCATGGGATAATGACAGGTACCTTTAATATTCATGACTAAATAACCGGAGTGTGCATACAACTTCAGTAAGTCTTCATTGGTTGGCACATAATCAACATTAATCAAATGTAATTTAAATCGCAATCGCTGTAATAATTCCCTTTCACGGTTGAAATAGGTGAAGCTCGATGTTAATAATGCAACTCCTGTTTCAGGGTCAAAGTTTTTGTAATCCTTTATAATGCGATTCCTTATCTGGTCATCAGTACTGTCTGTCAATAAGGATTGTCGCGCAAATGCTTCCGAGACAGAAGGGAAATCACTTTTCATCATAATCAGTGCCTGTTCAATCTGTTTGGTAATACTTGGTGGCAATGCTGTTCCGGCATATTTAAAATTGTCAATACCAATAAAGCCAGTAATTAAATCCGGTATTTTATCGGCAACCTCTAAAATGACATCACCGCCAAGCGAATGCCCGATTAAAATAATATTGGAAAGGCCTGATTCAACAATAACAGAAATAATATCATCACCCAGCGACTGAATTGACCAGTTATCACGATTTTTGTCTGATCTGCCATGACCGGCTAAATCGACTAGTACTACTTTATAGGTTTTGCTGAAATATTCAAGCTGTTCCTGCCAATAATCCTTATCAATAAATGCACCGTGGACAAATAAAAGCGAAATATCGCCTGTACCTTTGATAATGTAATCGAGTTTCATAATGCTGATATGGTTATTTAATGCAATTTAATTTATCACAATCTGGTTCTTGTTTTGGGTTAAAAATTCAAAATTATTGTTTAATGAAAATGGTTTTTGTTTCGGTGTTCTGTGTTTATCCTTGTAAGAATTTCCCGTTTCAGTAAAAACGCGTTACAAAGAACATTGTATTCCTCTTCTGTGCATTTTCCTTTGCAGATCGTATTGGTTTTATCCGTTTTTTCGAACACGGCATTTATTTTATCACAGGGAAAATGTTGGCATTCTCCGCAATTGTTAATGTTCTGAAGGTGTATGCAGTCATTAATCCCTTGACTGCAGGCCATATCCCGGTTGCAACCATAACACTTCATTTGCTCCGGGTCAATGACTTCAGGCCGGAATCCCAATTTAAACCACAAAGCGGCAAATCTTTTTAAGGCTTCGATATCGTTGTTCCGTGTTGCAACATAGCGCGGGCACAATGAACACACATCTCCGCAAAATGAAATAATCTGATTTTGAGCTGTCATGATACTATAATTAAAATCCCATCAGTTTTCTTACTTTATCTGAATTTGCTTTTGAGGTTAGCAATTCAAGTAATAACAAGGCTACATTAATTGCTGTAGAAGGATTCCAGGATGTGATGATATTATCATCCAAAACGATTGGCTGATCCAATACATTGGCTCCAAATTCCAAGAGTTCTTTTCTCCTTTTGACACTGTCATAAACTGTTGCATTTTTATTTATCAGAATACCGCTCTTCGCCACAGGCAGTGAACCTACACAAATGGACGCAATCACTTTATTTTCTGTTTTGAACCTCCGGATCACATCCAGGAACTTTTCATTGTAGGCATCATTATAAAAGCCGTAAATTTCAAATCCTCCCGGAATCGCCAGGGCATCAAATGAATGGATATCAATTTCATCTAGTAAATAATCAACAATAAATTTCTGGTTGAATGAGCTCTTAATTTCCTTTTTAAGGGCGCAGGAAAACAGTTCTGTCGACATATCGCCTTCAGCATGATTCCATCCGATCACATCAATAAATGCGCTTGCCTCAAAGGATTCAAAGCCATCGGCCAATAGCAATAATACTTTCTTCATGTATCTGAATATATCTGGTTTTATAAGTTCTGGCAAACACGGTTATGGACCGGATAGTTAAAACCGACTGAGAAATTTTGGTACAAATATGATTAATCCAATAATCAATGCTGTTATAGCGCTTACCAAAACGCCTGCTGCTGACAAATCTTTAATTCTTTTAATCTTGTCATTCTTTTTGGGTGATACAAAATCTGATATACCCTCAATTGCTGTATTGGCTATTTCCATGGTAATCACGAATCCTATTGCAAAAACAATGGCAAGCCATTCATACACGGATATGTCGAAAAGGAACCCCGCAAGGATTGCGCTCACTGCCGCAAAGAAATGAATTTGGGCGTTATGCTCTTCTTTAAACAGGATCCTTAACCCGTTAAAGGCATGTTTGAAGCTTTTCAGCCGTTCGGCTACCAAAAATCTATTTTGTTTCATTCCGTCTAATTATCCCTTTTCTTAATAAACTTAAACGACCAGTAAATGATGGTTAAGAATATGAACATAAATAGTGTCATTCCCCACGTTTGCCGATGGTGAAACGGGTTTATAATTCTGTCCCCGATATCATAAGCCAATGAATAGGGTTGTCTTATTACATCCCAACTGTTCCAACGTAAATACCTTCCGATATAAATACCAAAACTTCCGAGAAACAGCAAACTCAGGGAAATAAAAGGAATTAACTTTTTATTGATTTTTTTGCTTAATAAGTTTTCAATATCCCACAGACTCATGAATCCGAACATCAATCCTGTCCATGCAAACGACAGGATCAGAACCAGGTCGAACCATATCGGCATGGTTGAATTCAATCTTAAATGAAATAAATCGGTAAGGATGTAAGGGGCATTTGGGAAAAATAACAGCCATAAAATCACTAAAATGAAATTCAGTTTTACATTCTGGAATCTCGGGTATACAAGTATTAACGATGTAAACAACCAGGGGAGAAAAGCCAGAAAAAGATTCCAGTTAAGAAAGAGAAATAATCGGGTGTCCGAATACAACAGCCGGAAAATTGAAAGACTAAAACACAGAATACTCAGTGCACCAAGAAATATGGTTTCCTTATAACGGTTTGACTCTTTTAATTCACGAATCATAAAGTAATAAGTTCTTCTAAGCTCTTAATCATTCAAAGGTAATTCAATAATGAATTTCACGCTGTTTTCAATATTAACTGCGCTGATTTTTCCCTTATGTTCATTGATATAGGTATAGCAAATTGATAATCCCAGTCCTTTGCCTTTATCCGGATCCTTGGTGGTAAAGAATGGATCAAAAATCTGGCTGAGGTGTTCTTCTGCGATTGGCGGTCCGGAATTTGAAATCTCAATTACAGCACTATTGTCCTTTCTGGAAGTTTTAATTAAAATCATTTTTTCTTTGATCCGGTCTGAATTCAACGCGAAGACAGCGTTATTAAATAGATTTATGAATATCTGATGCAATTTTTCAACATATACGGGAACGGGTACTGCTAATGCAAATTCTTTTGAAATAACGATGTCTTTTGGAATAATAGACATCATGAATAATAACGTATTATCAATGATGGAGTGTATGTTCAGGTATTCTTTCCTTGATTCGCCTTTAATTGAAAAAGACATTAACGCATTGACAATATCGACTGAACGATCAAATCCTTCATTGATAATATTGGTGGCCAAAGTATAGGATTCCTTCAATTCATCCGATACGCTCTTTTCAATCTCAGGTTTAATATCTTTCATGATATGAATTCCACCGGAAATGAAATTAAGCGGGTTATTGATTTCATGGGCAACTCCGGTGACAAGTGTGCCCAATGAGGCCATCTTTTCGGATTGAACAAGATGATTCTGGGCCTTTTTAAGTTCTTCGATAACAACATGCAGATGCTCTGTTCTTTCATTCACAGTCTTTTCAAGAGCCTGTTGATGATTCTGCAGCTCGATCCGTAATTTGTGTTGCACATAATAAAAAGAAATGGCTATGGCCGTATAAGTCATTTCATATTGCACTCCGACAAATAATTTGCTGAGATGCTGAGTGTAACTTTCAACGCTGGTTAAAACAATGAATCCATTAAATGAAATCAGGGCCAGTTGAATTGAAATCAGGTAATAAATCAGAACAAGGGCCACGCTTGCAATGGCGTTTTTTACAATATTAAATTGTTGCCTGTTCAGCATATTGAAAAAATACCACAAGATAAACAAGGGAATTGCGTGCCCTATGAAATTATGAAAGTAATCGTTTAAGCTAAGTGAAAAATTAATGGAAGAAATCGCACTTAAACCTATACTGTAAAAAGGGTTTGAAAGATGAATGATAGCAATCAGTAAAGGTAATTCCCTGAGATCGCTTTGCACTCCTTTTACCCCGGGAATATTGAAATAAATAAATTGAAAAATAAGAGAAAGAACACCAAAGGCAATGGTGAAAAGGATATCTTTTTTGAAGCGATTGTTGAGAATACTCTTAAAATAATTCATTATTGCCTGTGTAATCAATTTACAAGGTACAAAACATTCCTGATTTGGGGTGATTTTTTAAGGGAAACTTAAATGAAGGTATAATCTGGTTTTATCCTTTATTGGTTACTGTAATGGAGTGCAATTACTCCTGAAGTAAAAGGTTTATTTTCCAGGAGCCTCAGTTTGGTCCTTTCCTTAATGTTTTTAAACAAGGGAATACCCTGTCCCAATAAAACCGGATTCAGAAATATCCAATACTCATCTATTAAACCAAGTTCTAACAGGGAGTGTGAAGCGCGCGGACTGCCAAAAATCAGAATATTTTTACCGGGTTGTTGTTTTAACCGGATTATATTTTCTGTGAGATTGTCACGTATGACAGTAGTGTTTTCTGATCCGGTTTCACTTATTGTTTTTGACAGAACAACCTTTGAAACATTTTTATACCAGACAGAGTGTTCCTTATCGTGTTTGCTTGCATTGGGCTGCTCACCTGCCCCCGGCCAGTATGCCTCCATCATCTGGTAGGTCACCCTTCCATAAAGAGCAGTATCAGCCTTGTCGGTCATTGTGGATACAAAATCGAATATTTCATCATTGACGGTTACCCAGTTTAATTCACCTTTTGAACCGGCCACAAAACCGTCAAGTGAAGCATGCATAAAAAATACAAGGTTTCTCATTAGCTTTTCCTTTGGAACTTAAACAAAGTTCTTTCCCGGTTTGTTCCATTCATTTGTAAACTCCGGATAGTTCGGATTCAAAAAAACAGATAAACAAAGTATAACTTTGGGAAAACCAGGAGTCGGATTTATAGACGGTATTTTAGATTCAAAATCAGCATCGGAAACCACCTGTCCAATGAACCTTTATATCCCATACCGGGAATAAAATTTGAATAACTATACAGTTTTAAATACCTGTCAGTAGGTGTTGATAATTGAAAATCAACAGAAGTTTTTAATCGGTTGGCTATTTTTAATTCATATCCGAGTGATGCATTTAGTCCCGGCAGATAAACAGTGTGTTCTATCTCTTGTGCATATGAATAAGGTCTTGAATCATTCAATGACATGAACAACCCTTTTTCATGTACTATTGAATTGGTGATAAAAAGTCCTAAATGAAAATAATTTTGTTTTTCAAAGACACTTCGCAGGTTATAATATCCACCAATTTTTATATATCCGCCTGATTGTTTTTCTAAACTATATCCATCATATAGATCTATATGACGAGTTAAAATATATCCTATTACATCATATTCATCATGGTACCCAAATGCGTATCCCAAATCCGCTATTGTAGTCAGAAATGGTTTTAATTCAATTGAATAGTTAAAATTAATGGTTGAAGCAGGAAGCTGAAGAATATTTAATCCTAAAAACTGGTTTCTGTCAGATTGTGCGTATGATTTAAGCCCAATTAAGAAAACCAGAATTAAGAATATCTTTTTTATCATATTCCCTGGTAGTTCTTCTTTATTCAGTAAATCCAATCTCATCAAGCAGTTTTAAACGCCGGTGATAATAGTAGTAATGAGCAAGCTCGTTATCAAATTCTTTTCTTTTGAAATTATCTCTGATTATACTTCTCATGGTTGTCAGATTATAAGGGTAAATTGAGCCCTTATTTACTATATAAAAGAACCTGACCGTGTTTTCAAGATCTTTTAAACTGGCAAAATTTCGGATATACAATTGCATCTTCATGTTATAATACTCCGGATATCGGTCATTGATCCCGACTTTTCTTAAGTAACGAATCGAATTCTGATAATCACTTGCATTATGTAACTCAGCAGCTCTTATAAGATAAAGTAATTGTTCCGATATCCGGATATCCATTTTGCCAACCCTTGCCTTCAGAAACAAAGTATCTAACTCTGTGTTTTCAGCGCAGCCCAGTGAAATTGAAAGTTCGCGTAACTGCATCAAAGTTTTCATTTCCTGTCCGAACGAACAATTGATCAGCATTATAAACAAAACCACCGGAAATACTTTTTTCATAGTTGTTTCTTATTATGATACCTGGAAAAGACGAACTTTTTAATTATTACGATAGAAATTATCCGGACCAATACCCACATCGAATCGCCCGTCCGAAATGGTTACCGGCTTATTATTTATGATTGCTTTAAAGTCGAAATATCCTGAAAGTATGGCTTCCACAAGTTGATTGTCCACCTTCAGGATCTGAACCCTTTTAAAATTGAGTTCACCTTCGAGAATTTCAGCCGGATATATAGTGGTATCGATAGTAACGGAAACATGGCAGGCCGGATTCTCAAGGTCAATGACCGAATCATTAAGAAGGGCCAGGTCAGCGTAATCCTCAGGTGTAAATCCTGAGAATCTAAAAGATACCATCATTTCAGGGTAGCCATCATAATAGTATCCGGATGGCCCTTTATGACCGTCAAGAAGAAATGTTGAAGCAGTGTCTGAAACGATAATTTTCGCCGGGACTAACTCATCACTATATACAAATAACTCACGGTCATAATACGCCCCAAAAGTATTGTATCCCCATTCGGAATAAGCCGGTAATTCAAAATTTTCGGGGTCATTGATATAAACCGATTTTTTCAGCTCATTATCTTTCATACACGAGGTAAGAACCAGAGATATAAGAATTACGGATATAAATGTTTTCATTTTGCACTGGATTTAATGGGAATCTGAAAATTAACCTGGAAACCTCCTCCATATAACGGTTTAAGCATGCCCGATGTGCCTGAATTAATAACCAGGTAAGGCATGCAGGCTTCAATGCTTAAGGATGGTTTCATATCTCTGCCAATTCTAAACCCGCCTCCTCCATAAACAGCAGCATTTATTCTGCCGGGTTTTTTCAGCTGTGAGTGGATATCGTCTTCATACGTTTCCATGGCTGGATTTAAAAAAATGATATCCGTACCGGATCCCAGGAGACAGTTAACTTCGAAACCGAGTTTAAAGTATAATTGAAACAAGTGTGGTCTCCTGCCGGTAAAATATTTTATTTCGACAGGAATTCCGATATAACTTGATTTCTGATTGATTTCTTTTACTTTTAAAAATTCTGTATTGATTCCATCCTGGCGATATAACCAATAAAAGTAATTGGTGTTATGGTAAAAATACCGGTTTTTACCAATCGAACTATTCATAAAGGAGAACCTGATACCACCCAGCAAACCAAACCGGTCATTTAAAGAAAGAATTTCATATTTTATCCCCACAAAATCCTTATAGGACCAGCTTGTAATGGCATCTGTTGTATATCCCATATAGTAGGTAGGCATTTCACCCCTGATATAGTCGATATCAGAAATTTCACTTTCAATAAAGGTCAGGCCTGTTTCGATGCCTAAATACTTTAGGCGTGTTTGCTGGGCTGATAAAGGGTAAAAAATTGTTCCAAGGGCCAGAAGAAGTAACCCGGTTTTGATTTTCATAAGATAAGGTTTATATAAAGATGTTCCTGTGCCTGCAAAGGTTGCGCAGGTCAATAATTTTTATGCATCATTTACATTCAAAACGGTTAATGGGTTTTAAAATTCCATTTCGAATTATCGCTGTTAAAATCAAACTCTGCCAGTGTGGGTGTGCTGTCTCCTGAAGAGACAAGTGCCAACTTTCCTTTTGAACCAGACACCGTTCTTGGCATGATTCTGTATGTTCCGTCAACTAGCTGGTCAATTCGCCACATTTGTTCGGGTTCGCCGGTAAAGGCCTGAACTGTTATAACTTCATCATCTGCGGTTGCTGCCAATGCCCTTTCGGTTCCTGCAATCACTATTTTATACCAGGGTCCTCCCGGGTATCCTCCTGCATCGGGGATAGCTGTGATAGTCCATTTCTGATGGGGACGGAACATATAATCCCCGATGCGTACGCCAATGTTTCCGGTAGGCCATGTATTGATTACATCGGCTAATTCCTGTGAAGGAACCGGTTTTACGGGCTCATCAATGTTGGGTGGAAAGCGCATGCCACCCGGCATTCTTACAAAGTCTACAGCCAGCTCAAGAGCATATCCTCTTCTTTCGGATTCGATTTCATAAGTTCCTTCCATGAAATTATCTCCTGCCACCGGCCAGTCGTTTTTCCACAGTAACGGACGGATGCCCAGCACACTGCGTCCGCTTTGATCAAGGTCGGCTTCATAATGACACGACATTTTTTGTACTCCGTTACCAAGATCCCATAACCCGAAATGCCCGGGCCCGATAAGCCGGTTGCCGGCTCCGACTACCATCTTACCACCGCCTTTTAACATATCCCTGTCCATATTGTCAAGGTAAGGACCGGTTACTTTTCTTGAACGGCCGACAACAATATTGTAGGTTGAGTTGGCGCCATCACAACAGGTTCCGTGAGTGCCCAGGAGGTAATACCATCCGTTGCGGTAGATCAGGTCAGTGGCTTCACAATCAATGGCAATATTGATGGGTTCATTGCCTTCTACCCGTTTACCGGTTTTTGGATCCAGTTCTACAAGCCTGATAAATCCGAAATAAGTGCCGTATGATAACCATAATCGTCCGTCGGTGGGATCAAGCAGGAGACCGGGATCGATGGCGTCATTGTCTTCCATGCCATCGGATGATGCAACCACAACAGCTTCAGAATACTTGAAATCAGGTGATTTGGGATCGAGTGTTTTGTTCCACATGGTAAGAATTTTCCCGTTATGTCCGCCTCCCAATCCGCCACCTGTTGCCCCATAAGCGATAAGATAACGATCGCTGATTTTTACAGCGTCGGGAGCGGCTCCTCCGCCCGGTCTTTCTGCACCACTGTTCCATATCCATCCGTCTTCGGATATCAGACCACCGCCTCGTGTCCCGAAGGTGTAATACTTTCCGTCACACAACATGATGGTTGACGGATCATGGATAAAGGGTTTGCCTTTCTGGGCACTTGCATAACCAGCTAAGCACAAAGATAAGAGGATGACTGCACTGATTTTTGTATATATTTTTTTCATACTGAAGTCTGATCAATTATTCGCAACTAATTGTAATGTCTTTAATGGGTTTGCCGTTTTCATCGAGAAAACGGACACAGAAATCACTCATTCCCGGGCCATTGATAACAGCTCCGCGAATTATATTTTTCCCCTTTTTCAAGGTAAGGCGGGGCGAGACACAGTCATCCATAACCATGCGCCTGTCTCCGGAAAGGATCACTGCTTCCTGTCCGTTTATCCACCACATCGATGCGGAATTGGAACCAACCGCCAACCGGACATTTTTCATTTCTACCGGACTATTGACAACCGTCACAGCCCAGAATAGCACGCCATATTCTTGTTTATCCAGCAGGGATGCAAAACGAAATAGCTTGACATTAAAATTGGTGCTTTCCAGCGCATGCCACGTGAGTTCCTGTTCACCGGCTTTAACTTTTTCACCGTCTTTAGGCACAACTGTAAATTGATTGGGGATGTACTCCTTTGCAAATTCCGTTCTGACGTAAGTGTCAGTGAACACAGTGTTGCTGCGGTTGGGTTTATTAATGGGCTCAAGGAGCAACCAGCGCTGAATGAATCCCTCGGCATCCGGTGTTTTCTTTGCGTTTGTAGCAGGTGTAAAATATGGCAACATACTTTTTACAGTATCACTTTTTACAAAGGAATCATCAGGGCAGCCCGGCATGGCGGAAGATGGCTGTGATCCGTTTATTGAAAGTATGACAAGGCTAAATGCAAACAATACGATTTTTCGTTTGATATCCATTTTGAAATATTTATAAAATTTTCTATTTCCAGTTTTTAATTGATTCTTCAACTCCGGCCTTAAGACCTTCATAATACTTTTCCACTCTGAAATAGGGAATCATGCATGAATCTACGATTTCCTTTGTGATCTGATCATTAAGAGATCGGTAAGTCCCGTATCCGGTGGCTATGGAAGTTTGTTTTAAACTATCACTTACAAATATAACAAGGCCATTTTTTTTACCGATACTGAATATACCCTGCTCCTTTCCGAAAATGTCAGCATACTGGACAGCATTCTCAAAGCCCTCAAGATCTTTTGAAGTGAGAATTATTATCTGATTCGCTGTTTTCTTTTCATAATCAGAAATAATACCCGACAGTTTTCTTTTCTGTTTAATTGTTAATATGTCCTCGAAATCAAATACCGGTGAAACATTTTGTTTATTGTTGTCACAGGAAAAAGATACAAGTGATACCATAATTGTTAAAAGGAGGTAGTTTCTCATATTTTATCTCTCATTCAAGTATTGAAAAAAAATTTAACCGAGCGTTTAAATAATCATCAATCATCAGCAAAGAACCTGCCGATCTTCTGCATGATTTCCTTCCGGAGCCCCAACACATCAATGATACCGCTATTCGACCAGACAATTTCACCTTCGGGCGATATCAGCAGGGAATATGGCAGGGATCCGGACCAGTTTTTATCGACCATTTCGATAAGCGGGTATTTATCGTCTGAAGTATATAGATAATTTTTCACTGCAGAATTCTTATCTTTCAGGAACTCCAATACACGATCTTTCTTTTTAAGTCCGTCCAAATTAACTGAAACAAACTCAAAATCACGGGCTCCATACATCCGTTGCATGGTTACAAATTCAGGATATTCAATGACACATGGGCCGCACCACGTAGCCCATACATTGATGAGCCTGTATTTGCCTGATTTGTTGGAGATGACTTGTTTTATGGTATCCAGGTTGGCCTCAATAATTTCAACAGGTTTGCTCTTCCAGTCGGCATCCAGTTTGTTCCTCCATTCTTCCTTTTCAGCCCATTTAATTGAACACCCGAAGGTTTTGGTTTTTTCAACAGGTACCGGTTTCCCTTCGAGCAAAGCCACTATGGCATTGCGTGTATCATGTTGTTTAGCTTCCTGATAGGGGTTCTCCATCTCATCGATTCTTCCGCAATAACGAAGTACACGATGTGCGTCGAAAATAAAAACATGAGGAGTGGTAGTCGGGCCATACGCTTTGGCCATTTCCTGGTTGTCGCCGTCATAAAGGTAGGGCATGGGGAACTTTTTGTCAGCTGCCCTGATTTTCATTTCTTCAAAACTGTCGCCGATATCGGAATATCCCATCTCTTCAGTGCAAACCGCCTGCGGGTGGTTGGGCGATACTAGCACAAACCCCACGCCTTTGGAATTAAATTCAAGATACAGTTTTTTTATCCGTTCTTCATAAGCCTGCGCCGTAGGACAGTGATTGGCAGTAAATATAATGACAAGTATTTTGTTATTATTGAAATCATCGAGAGTATAGGTTTTTCCGTCAATACCCGGCAGTGAGAATGCAGGTGCCGGACTTCCTATCTCAAGAGTCTTTGGTCCGTCAGCAGTAACCGTACCTATTCCTGTAATGAGAAATAGTAAAGTCAGGATTGTTTTCATGTTCATTATTCGGAATTGTAGAAATGTGAATGAATCAGAAAATCAGTTCAAAGTAGGAAATAATTCACGTAATTTACAATGCTGATTAATTTTTAAAAAGATGCTGTGCAAATAAATACAAATTATTATCCCATTCTGTATTGTCATGGGCATTTCCATCAACATGCCAGATATGGGGAATTCCTTTTTCCATGAAATACTGGTGAGCACCCTGGCTTACCCTGATAAGCCCGTCTTTATTTCCGCATCCTAACCACAATAGCTTAAGTTTTTCTTTGGCAGTTTCTATATCGGGAACTAATTCAACATTAAAATACATGCCACCCACTTTATTTGTATTGGGAGCAGATGAAAATCCTCCCACATAACCAAAAGTGCCAATGTTGGAAAGTCCTATGTTTAATGCCTGGCCGCCTCCCATGGATAAGCCTGCTATTGCCCTGTGATCGGCATCGGAATATACCGGGTAGTGTGAATCAATAAATGGAATGATATCCTTCAGCAAATCGTCTTCAAATAGTTTTCCGTAGCCTTCAAATCCATCCTGCCTGCCTGAAAGGTTTGCTTTCAGAGTATCGGAAAAGGTCAATTTTGCATCACAATTCGGGAAAACCACAATCATTGGTAGTATTTTACCATCGGCTATCAGGTTATCAATGACATTATCCGCCTGGCACCATTCGGTCCATTGACCATTGTCTGCCCCCAGTCCGTGCAGCAGGTATAAAACCGGATATTTCTTATTATTGGAATATTCCGGGGGTGTATACACACGCATTACCCTCTTTTTCCCAAGTGATTTGGAATCATATTGAATATAGGTCAACACGCCGTGATGAATATCACTACGCTGGATATTAAATCCTGCCGGCGGGTCGGGGAAGGCAGGCTTATCATCCGGACCAAGTTCGATAGGGCCACCGAAGCCACCCCTGCGTGCGTTTGGTGTACCTGCTGTCGAATCATTCTGCCCGAGGCAAAATTGAGTGATTGTAACAGTTATAAGTAAAACTGTAAAAAGTCGGTTAATCATTTTATGTAATAAGAATTAAATTGGCAATGTAGTAAATTCAATTTATCAACCTCGCCCGGCAAATAATTAAATTCCTTTTCGACCCAGCCTGAGTCTGTTCTTTCCAAAATCTGTTGTTTAAATATCGTATCACTGCCAAATTTCAGATAACTCAATTCAACTGTATTCATGGCAGAATTAAATATTGGCATGTTAAATTGAATGGTATTTCATGTCATCCTTATTGCATGAAATAATAAGAAGTGAATCAATTAATATTGTAAATAGCCTTTTCATGATGCTGATATATTTGAGTTCTTTCTGACATTCATTTCATTGCCTGACCCGAATAAAAATCCTTTATTTTAAGTTCCAAACATATAATCTTGTGGGATATTTAAATGCTTTCCCATTTTTATCCGTTTTTACATATATTTTGTTATCGATCAGCTTTTCTTCAGATTCTTTGTGATACTTTTCATTATAAGAAATGTATTTTATATAGAAATATTCATCGTTGATCAAGACAATCCTAAGCACTGGCAAAGGCTTTTTAGGAGCCAGGTACTTTACGGTAATCTTTTCTTTGTTGTTTGAGCTCCTGTAATATTTATTTCTCTGTTTAAATCTGTAATGTTCATTGAACTTTCCGCTTAGCCTGGCTTTTCTGTTATGCGTGCCATCGGACACGTATATTAATGTTGGATTTTTACTGAGTTCATTGAGGCAACTGTCAATTTTTACCAGGAAAGATTCAATTGGATTCAGGGATTGCGAAATACCTTTCGAGGCCCCAATAACTAAAAAAAGGAGAATTAAATAAATTGATTTTTTCATGGTTTTTTTGAATGAAATTTCGTTCGGTTTTGAATTCAACTTACATAAGATAAGTAAGTGTAATAATACGATTTGAATTTTATTCTGAAAAGTTCTCCAACGTTCTCAGGTATTATTAATGAGCTATTTATTGTATTTTCCGTATGCATTATTCCATTTGTCAGCCTTTACAGCGAACTCATCATAACCGTGCTCTTTAATGAAATAGATAGCTTCTCTGTACTTCTTGTACTTTGCACCATTCTTACCAAACCAGCCATTTAATAATTGGCATCCGTTCAAATCAGTACAGTCTGCACATGTATCTAGTTTCCTGTCTTTAAAACAGCATAATTTAATTTTACATTTTGCCTTTAAGATATCTCGTTCACCGGTGTCAAAGCCTATTTTACATCCTTTGCAAAATCCTTCAATAAAAGGTTTGCATGTCTTGCAGTAAGCTCCACAACATCCAATATATCTTTTTAATTCATACATTTTCTATCGGTATGTGTCTTTTTTTCATTGAGCACACAAGAGTCAATGTTTTAAATACATCAGAACTTAATCCTGTACCAGTACTTGTATTCTTCTTTAAATCCGACCTTTTCGTAAAGCCTCAATGCGGGAGCATTATCTGCGAGAACCTGCAGGTAAGCCATTTCAGCGCCTTTACTGATTCCCCAACCCATAATATTTTCAATCATGATTTTACCCCAGCCCCGGTTTCTGAAATTTTTATCAATTACAATATCATATAAGCCGATAAACCGGTCCTCAACAACTCCTAATCCGCAGCCAACGGGTATCCCGTTTACCCGGTAGGTTAACAAACCTTTATCACATAAAATATTGTCAATTATCTTTTGCAGGACGGGTCGTTTTGAGGGGTGAACTTCGTTCATTTTAATGTAATTATCCAGCCATTTATCATCTGACTTTTCAACAATGATTGAATTATTGTCATTAATGATCCCGGAGTTTTTTAAATCCATTGTCTGAACCGATACATCAAATTCGTGCCTGTAACCATGATTGTCAAGAATTGTATCAATATTGGAAGGACATGCAATTTCAGTGATCTTAAAACATACCGGTAAATTCTGACGGGTATAAAGTTTTTCACAGTGTTTGATTTTGGATTCGGTTTCCAGGGTAGATTCATACATCATATGCACTGAATTGGCCCGCTTGGTCACCCCGTTTGCAAAACGGGCAATCCATCCGTCATAATAAAGGGTATGCAGTGCCGGCCAGGCATTCAGTGATATTTCTTCAAACCGGCGTATGACATTTAATCGTGTCATAATAGTTCACTTTTCTGCGATCAAAATTGTAAAAGTACAAGTCTCATTTTATTCAACTAATAAGCTATCCTTTATTGATAATGCATTTCCAACCCAAATCCTTCCATTTAACCGATTTAATTCAAATTCCGAAGTTTTATGTTGTGGACCGCAAAAGCTGAATCTTGCCGTATATAATCCTTTATCCATTTTATAATAATCGGATGATTTGAAGGTATACGATATTTCTGACTTACCTGAAAGAACAGTGAAATCATTCATCGTTAGGTTGTCCCAATCCGGATTTTCAGCAGACCACCTCAAAAATGAACTTGTTTGCGCATCAATATTTTCAAAAATCAATCCGCCGGTAAAATAATTGAAATCCAACTCTCCCATTTTACGGGGATCAAGAATATAGTAACTGATCCTGTCATTATTTGTTATTGTAATTTTGCAGGACACTTCAGAATAGTTGTCAAAGCTTTTTATTGTAATCTTATCAATAGTGCAACTTATTCCAGTACGTAGTAAATTGCTGTTTTTGAAAGAATTGATGATTCGTGGATCATTACGCAAGTCTTTGGATAATGGATGAAACCCAATATCAATAATATCCCTGCCATAAAGAAAACAATCTAAAATATAGAACGGCTCGGAAGGAGGATACGATAACAAGCAGGAATATTTAACCCCCTGGTATATGGTATCATTGCCTACTAAAACACTGAAATGGGGGGCAAAGTTATTAAGATCAAAGTCCTTTTTTAAGAACAGAAGATGAGTCGAGCTGTCATAAAATTGTATATCACTTTGCGCAATTTCACTACCATCAGAGAATACAAGTCTGAATTCAGAAGAGTCCTGATTAGTAAATTTTTCGCAGGAAAACATGCTTAAAATAAAGCCAATTATTAAAACGAAATTTTGGGTTTTCATGGCAGTTGTTTTTTAAGAATAGATGTTTTTCATGTTTCCAAAGTTGCGTTCCTGAACAACGTCAATTTTCCTTTTATCATAACTCGTAAAACAATCTGATAAGACGGTAACTTTATAATTATCCTTGCACATATTGAATACAGTTGATTTCATGCAGGTAATGGCGTCTGCTCCTGTAATGTAAAATTCGCTAATCTTTGACGCAACGGACAGAATAACCTAACTCCTTTAAGTTATCGGAAGTGTATACATTGCTGTCAAAGGTGAGCATGTTACGGGTCCATGCTTCTGTGGCATCACCCTCCGTAGCACTCCACCAGCGACCGTGGCTGCCAATACAGAGAAATGTCCCATCATAGTCACGGTTGCCACCCGGAAGGGCTGTGAAGCCGGTTTCGTTTGTTGCGCGTGTATTTGGACTTAACCAATGTGTTGTTCCGGTCTCTTTTAGTTTACCTCCCGAAACAATATCACCACCCAAAAAAGTAGTTAAGGTTCTCCACTCGGCATCGGTGGGCACATGCCATCCATTAGGGGCGAGTTTGCCTGTGTTTACGGCATACCAATTGTACAACCGTCCATAAGTGGCAATTGTATCGATATAAGTTGTATTCTTATAGTTACAATATGCTCCTGTTGTTAAAGCTGCCCATTCATTATTTGCAGTTACATTAGGTATTACGGTACCATCGTTGTACTTAGTAGTGCGCAGGTTTTCGGCCATCCATGTTTGCGTACCGATAGTAACAGTTTTATACACGTTGCCATCCTGGTCGGTCATTTGACCATAACTTACATTTGGGTTGAATAAGGCTGTTGTTTTTCCATTGGTTGGATTATTATCATCATCTTTCTCGCAACTACTTGGAATTGCTAAAAATACAACCAGCAAAGTGAAAATTGTAACGTTTGTTTTCTTGCTCATTTTACTTTATAAATAATGGTTTATACTTATTAAAATTAATTGTCTTAATCCGTATTGTGGCCTGCCATGAATGGATTTATTCACGCTGTTTTACCCAGTTATTTTTATCTTAAAGGATTTGTCAGATTGAATATATCTCCATTATTTAGCATATATCCTACGAATCCATACTGCTTTGAGTAATAAAGTTTACTTAATCCCTTTTCAAGATTATTATCAACCTGATAAACATAAATATTTTTAAATTCACGTTCATTAAGAATAATTGATTGAAAATGATCTGAATATTCTGATTCTAAACAATGAAATTGCTTATACCAACAAAGATCTGCATCGTATTCTGTACTGTGATGATAAAATGTATTCACTACATTTTTCACTATACTTATGTAATAGTCTTTAACCATTGGAGGGCCATCACAATCATATACTGCATTTCCAATGCCTACCGGAGTTGCTATGGAATCTACAGGTTTAATAAATATGGCCTGGAAATCAAATAGATCAAGAACGCCTTTCATACATGTTCCGGATCGGTATTGATAATATTTACCATTGACTAAAATAGGAATATCGTATTTTTCAATTTTATTTCCGCATTTATATATTAATGTATCACCCTGTTTAAATATAAATTTAGAATTGGATGGTATAGGGTAATTCTTATCAATACCAATGTCATCACAAGTTAAGTTTATAAAACTTACAAGCAATATTAGGAGAAATTTATATCTGTTCATATATTTAATAATTATGCCCAGAGTATGCCTGCAAACGCTGTTGCGTGCTAAAGAATGGCGATACGAAATGTTAGTGCATTCTAATGTCCGCCGTTATGAGCTGTTTCGCGATTCAGAGCGCATTCCGGTTTAATTAGCAGAACTTAGAATTATTATCAATGGCATCACTCCTAAAATAGACAAAGGAAATGATACAATCAGCTATTGTTGGCAGTGGTGCATTATTTCAATGCGAATGTAACCATTTTAGAAATCAATTCATATCTTTGTCGAATTGAAATATCTTTATAGAAAATATAACACCTCGGTTTATTTTCGAAACCACTCCGGTTTTGACAGGTTGTGAATTGTTTTTAAATTACTACCTGTCATAAATTATGTCTGGTTCAATTCTAAGTATTTAATTTCTATAAATAAATAATCATGGAACAACATATAAAAATCGCTGTTATCGGAGGAACCGGTAAAGCTGGTAAATATCTGGTTAATCAATTAGTCAATAATGGTTTTAATAGTAAGGTCTTATTACGAAATCCGGATAAACTTGAAATCACAAGTCATTTAATAGAGAAAGTAACTGGTGATGTCAGAAACTACGAATCGGTATACTCGCTCATTGAAGGTTGCAGCGCTGTTATTAGTACACTTGGTCAGACTAAAGGAGAAAGTCCAGTATTTAGTCAGGCGACTGTCAATATTATTAAAGCCATGAACGCTCTGAACGTCCACAGGTACATAATGATTACAGGTTTAACACTTGATACAATACATGATAATAAAAGTTTTAGGACAAGATTACTTTCGAAAATCATGAAGTTGAGTTTTCCGGATATCATTGCTGACAAACAAAAGGAGTATTCATTTTTGTCCGCAAGTAATCTTAATTGGACAGTAATTCGCTTACCTGTAATTAAACAAACTAAATCGTCAGGTGAAATCAAAATCAGTCTAACCGATTGTCCTGGTAAAATAATTAGCTCAACGGATTTAGCTAATTTTCTAATCAGTCAATTATCCGATGATAATTTTATCAGGAAAACTCCATTCATTGCAAATTGATCAATTAAACGGCGGGTCATTATGGCTCGCCTTTTAACATTACACACGGACTGAGGGCATCCTGTTTTTTCAATCGTCTATGATGTTACTCGCATGTCGAACTACTTTTTGCCCGCGAAGAACCCAAACCTCAGTAAAAAGCTCATGAGGCTCTGCCGAATAATTGTGTATGACCGGCTGTTGGTAACAGTATTATTTTTATAGGATTTTATTTATATCTTGCCTTCCGATAATCGCCATAATTTCAACAATATCATTATTTATTCTATAGTAAATGCTATCCGATCCACAAACACAACGTCTGTAACCCGTCCTAATATAATCTACTGATTCAAATGAAAATGGTCTTTGAGCAATAATATCAAAATATTCAAAAAAAGTATTGAAATATTTGTCAGCTTGAGAAAGTCCAAACTTTTCAACCCCATAATGATGAATACGGATTAAATCTTCTTTAGCATCATTACTTAATCTATACTTGGCCATTAAGTAAAGACTTTGATTGCTTTAATATTTCTTCGCTTGTATTATCAGTAAAGCCACTTTTCTCAGATCGGTCGAGTTTCGCCCTGATCCAGTCAATTTGAACTTGCTGCTTTCTTGCTTGCCTAATCAAATCATTGATGAGTTCACTTTTGCTTGAATACTCTTCATTTTCCAACTGTGCCTTTAACCACTCATCATTAGGTTTCGTAAAAGATATACTTTGCCTTGCCATAATCTTTATTTTGATGCAAATTTACATCAAAATTGAATCAGATCCAAATTTATCTAATATTGTTGCCAATGTTACTGTGTAGGCACAGTTAGGCTTCGGGAGCGTATCAGTGTCAAGTTTACACCCACCGCTGAGCGATAAGTCATCTGAAAATTGAGGAGTCAAGTAGATGGCTGAGCTTGCCCGAGGTAGGCAACGATGGTTGCAGACCCACGGTCAAGAGCATTGTGCTTATACATTGTACGACTTGTGCGCTGTACTTTTATGTTGAATATAATGAGAACTCCAAATTGTTTATCCATTTTTTCGTCTACAAATCGAACTCTATCATTTTCTCTAAGCATAGTAATATTATTTGTATTGTTTTAATTCATTAAGTTGCCATTGCCGTTCTTGTGTAACTTTATCCAACTGGTCAGGAAATGCCAATTGTATCGTTTTTATAGCATAATCAGAACAAACCATTGCATGTTCTCTCATATGGCCAACACCGACAGCTTGTCCAACTGTCCTAATTGCATTTTTCGCTATTTCAGATTTACATTGTCGGGCAACTTCATGTATTTTGAATCCTGCTTGCCTGACTTCATGAACTGAGGCATTTCCGATTTGCCATAGCTCATTAATTTTAAATCCATTTTCTATTGCGGTCATATCAATTTTCTCAGATTCAGTAAATGACAGAACATGTTTTGCACATTTTATCGCCCATTTAGCTAAATTAATCAGGCTTGTTTGCTCAAAAAGTTCATCAATCTCAGCGCGCAAATTAGTGTTGTCTATTATCTTAATTTTGGTTTTCGTTGCCATAATTTATCAGGTAGCATTTTTTTAAATTGCCCATAACGCTCTCCGGTATACGATGTTGCCGTTTCGAAGCGCTTACTGGTCGGTTTACCCACTAATGAAGCCAAGTGAGCTGACATTAGCACCCGCACTGCACGGCAATTGCGTATGACCGGTTGTTGCGGGTCGTTGTTTTATAATACTCCATCCTTTCTTGTACTTTCTTTAAATTCAAAACCCTCTAAGTAGGAGATTTTCCATTTGTTTGACTCTTTTGAAACTTTAAATCTCATTTTATAATTTTCCATTCCTTCACACTCATTTTCCTTATTACCACATTTAAAGTAATATTCACAACTATTCTTATCAGAACTTATTAATTCAATAGTACCTTGTTCTAATGTAAAGGTTTCTTGACCATTCCACCAAGGACTATAATCATTTGCAAAAATAAACGTGGGAAGATCACCAACGAGCCATGTGTCATATTCACCATTCCTTAGTCCTTTGTCAAGGGTTAAAATGATTTGATTATAATTTTCAATGAATTCATCAGTAAAAAAGTTGGTTTGCTTTAGTAGTTCAAGGTTTTTCCTATGTGCAGCTAAATCAAAACCAATGTAAACACTATCCTTGCTGTCAGTAACTACCGGTAAAAGGCCAATTGAATTTTTTGAATCACCCCATTCCAGAACTTGTATTATTAAGTTCTTAATTTGAGCTTCATCTTTCTTTGATGGATTTTGATTATTACAACTAAATAAAACAAATCCAAGGATTATAATTTTAAAATATCTCATTGCATTTTTATTAGTAAGTGAATCTGTTATTCTACAATGACCGCTAACTCATTAATAGGTGCACATTATGTACTACTAAACACTGTTTTTGGATGTTTAGAAGCACATTTTGTATTCCTAAAAAAAATTGCAATTGTTCACTTCCGGGTGCGCACGGCGACCGTCAGTCACATCGCTTACCTCTACCTTTTTCACCTATCACCCTCACATGAATTGACTGGCAGTTTGTTACGGGCTTTTCCGAAATTTAGAAAACTTTTGAGAACTGGCAAAATTAAACACGAATATTTAGATTTTTAAAAGTCAAAATGCATCTACAGGCTTCTTACCCATCTCCTCGAAGGAGAGGGGCAGGGGTGAGGTGTTACGATAGACTATCTGCCTACGGCAGTTTGAAACCATAAACACCAAGGACACAAAGAACACTAAGTGCACTGACTGCCGATGGCAGTCTGGCTGTTCCTCTG
Organism: Bacteroidales bacterium; assembly: GCA_035299085.1. Classification (NCBI taxonomy): domain Bacteria; kingdom Pseudomonadati; phylum Bacteroidota; class Bacteroidia; order Bacteroidales; species Bacteroidales bacterium. Next base: position 32,553 of record DATGXG010000044.1, read on the forward strand.
CGTCTCTGAGCCTCTGCGAGAAACCGCCGGAGGCCAACTGCCGCAGGCAAAAAGCTAAAAAATGCTCTTTGCGAGGAACTGCCTGTGCGGGCAGATTGCTTCGTCGCAATACATTATTACTATAATCAGTTATTTTCCAGCTCCTCGCAATGACGGGCTTTGTAAGGCCTCTCCATCTCTGAGTCTCTGAGCCCGCCGGAGTTATATTACGCCCGGGGATAAATTACCAGCTTTTGTCCCTGCCTGAGAGAGGTTCCTGAAATCCGGTTCCACTTCTTGATACTTGAAACGGAAACATGGTAACGCTGGGCGATTACCGACATGCATTCTCCGTATTTAACCCGGTGAACTACATAATCCGGTGTTTTCAGGAGATTTTCACATTCCTTTTGGTAGAATACACTGTTATAGGCATAAATGGAATCACGCATGGCCACAAAGCGTTCTTTATCGGAGGCTGACAGATTCAACACAAATTGTCTCTTGTTATCGGAGGGCACGAAATCTTTGATATACTGAGGATTGATCATTTTCAGGGTATTCACGTCGATGCAAAGAACCTCTGCCACCTGGTTGAAGTGAAGGTTCCGGTCTATTTTAATTGTATCCATTTTCTCCGGCAGATCAGAGGGAACGGGTGTAATACCATGAGCTTTATAATAGTTAAATGCATACGCGGCACCTATAAAGCCGGGTACATAACCCCTGGTCTCCCTGGGCAGGTATTTATAGATTTCCCAAAAGCTTCTTTTCCCGCCGGATCGTGCAATAGCCCTGTTAACGTTACCTGGTCCGCAATTGTAGGCAGCCAAGGCTAATTGCCAGTCGTTAAACTGTGCATACAGATCACCCAGGTACCTGACTGCTGCTACGGTAGATTCCTGGATTCCACGCCGCTCATCCATGTACCCGTTAATAACCAATCCATGTTGCAATCCTGTACTTCGTATAAATTGCCATAAACCGGCTGCATGAGCCTTTGAAGTGGCTGCGGGGTTCAATGCAGATTCAATAACCGGCAGGTATTTCAATTCCTGTGGATAGTTAAAACTATCGAGGACCTCTTCAAAAATCGGGAAATAAAACGAACTTAAACCCAGCATCACACCGAGTTTGTCCTGGAGCTTAACCGTATAGAGTTCAATAAATCGTCTGACTGTCGGGTTATACGTCATATCAAAAGTGAACGGCAATGCGCTCAACCGCTTCATATAAATGGAGTCCGGGATATAGGAACCGGGAATGAACTGGTCGCCTTCAGTAAGGAGAAACAGGCTGTCCGAAAAACCCAATGTATCATTATTGGTAAACAAGGTATCAGTATGTGAAAACAGAATGGAATCGATCCTGGATAACAGGGAATCGCTTTCAGATTGCGCCTTTGAAAAGGAAACGAAAAGTAAACAAGCGATGAAAAGGGCTAAAGATCTTTTTTTCATGGACATGCGAATAGTTGAAAAACGGGTTCAATATAAGCATATTTACGAAAGGCGCGTGGATTAGGTTATGATTCCAAATGTTAAAGTTTTTTCGTTTTCAATGATCCGGCCTGAAACTGATTACTGGTCGCCGTTTAATGTCAGGGATTGTGATTATTCAAGTTTATATTCGTAGGGTAACCAATCAGCGATTCGTTTATTAGCCAGTTCTCCGTACCATTGAACCGATTGGGGGTCAAAGTAACCGTTAAAATCAAAATATAGTTTTGGAGTCAGAATATTCATGAAGCTGAATTTTTGATAATAATGGATTCTTAAATTTCCCAAATTCCAAATATATTTCTGGCCTTTGGTTTCCTGCATGACTATGTTTTTAAAACTAAGTTTTCGATTGGTGGAATCAACTATTGTAAAACCGGTAGACGTAGAATCCTCAGAATATAGTGTTCTGAATAAATGCATCCTGGAACCCAGATAGGTTAATTTTCTTTGCCTGTCATAGTACCGCTGTGATCTACCTTTAAATGTCAGGGAATCATCAAAAAGAATTCTGCCAGAAAAGTAAATACGCTCAGTTTTTTTATAGTATTCAAACAAGTCTAAGTAATAGATTATATTGTAACCTAATGATCTGTTCTCAATTAGTAATGGTTTTACAGTGAATGCTTTTAAGGTATCCTCATCGGAGAAATAATTGAATGATATATCAGCCTCATTGATGATCTTGCAGTTCTCAGAATTTTCTGTTGTGCCAAGAAAAGCATCCTTGAATAGTTTCAAATTTTCTTCTCTTTTCTTAATTATTGAATCCGCATGAATAACTATTTCTTCGATCTCGTAAACCTTAGGCTTCAGATAAATTTTAAGCAGTGAATCTGCCGAATAAACCGAAACTTCGGAAGAATAATAGCCAATGGCACTTATGGTCAATGGCATAGTACTGTATTTGGATACATTCAGAGTAAAATTACCATTTTGGTCAGTAGTTTTACCTGCGAATGTCCCGCTAAAATATACAGAGGCAAATTCAATAGGTTCTTTCGTTTGAATATCTTTAACTGTACCTCTAATTATCTGACAATTGGATGTAATAAAACAGGAAAAACAAAATAAAAATGTAATAATCTTTTTCATCTGATAATGTAATACTTCATATTCTTCAGGCGACATAAGTCCGGTAAAAGGTAATAACACAACCATCTAATAGATAATTCCCTTTTTAAAATCAAGTAATATAAGGAATTTTTTGTTTTTTGACATAACACCCAACATAAAAGGTGCATAAATACAGGATTCTATGAAAACTATGGGTATTCAAAACCAAATGAAACATGTTCCAATTTGTTTCTTTTGAATTGATATATGGAATAATAGGTTGGATAATTATATCGCATCAAGAAAGCAGATGTTTTGTAATTGTCAATTCGGTATTTGAGGATTTCTGTCTCATCGTAATTCTCAATACTTAAAGCTTGCCCTTTAATCTGAATTAATTTGGCCTTTGAAATTCCTAACTTAATTTTACTTTCAGTTGTGAAATAATCTATATTCACATTAATTGTCTTGTCCATATTATATAAGGAATCAATGAATGAACTAAGGTTGATCTCTGCGATTAAATCAGCATTTGAACCTGAATGAAAGATTAAAGTAGCTATTTCAGTTTTATGTTTATTTACCAAAGTTATTTTTGCACCGGTACCAGTATAATCAATTTTTTTTATGAAATCTGGAATAATTGATCTTATTGAAATTGAATCCTGCAACTTTATTCCGGATATTGAAGTATCTGGTTTAAACTCTTTATGCTGTGCAGCACTATTAATTTCGAAAATAACGAATAATAAAGCCAATATAATTTTCATTGGATACTTAAATTATAATATTTGGCTCGGTCACTTTTAAATGATATTCACCGATGCTTTTTTTATAAAGTCTCCCGTCTTCATATATTCGAAGATAAAGTTTTTCAAAAACGTTAAACTTGCCTCTTTTATTCTCATAATACCTGATGGGTTTATCCTGATCATACACTATTAACTCAAAATTATCCTTGTTTCTTAAATACCTGACAGGTTTATAATTGTCATAATATAGTTTAATCTTATCAAGGGAATTAAATGGCAATATCAAGTGTAATAAATCATCCTTATTCACAATAGAATCAGGTTGATTTGATTTTATTGTCACTACATAAAGTTCACCACCTGAAGGAGGAATCCACCAAAATCCTTTTTTACAATTAATCTTGCCAATCTCTATTGAATCATTAACCTGCTTATAATTGCCTTTTTCAAGAACCTCATATTTAAAGAGGACAGGTGGGACACAATCAATTGAATCCATTGGACAATCTTTAACCTGTGTTTCATATACATATCTGTATTCCCAGTAATCGAATTCCTTTTCTTTTATGATCTTAAATAATACATCATCTCGTGAAAAGGTACAGTTGGGAACTGTCTTAAAAGAACTCATTTTTATAATAGTATCCTGCGATGAAGCGATCACATTAAATAAGATTAGCATCAATATAATAAATGGTGTTTTCAAATTTTACTGTTTGTGGTTTTGTTCACTTCCGGGTGCGCACAGCGACCGTCAGTCCCATTGCTTACTTCAACCTCTTTTCCCCTATCGCCCTCACTGAATTGACTGGCAGTTTGTTATGGAGTGTTTTCCGAAAGATAGCAAAAAATCAACCACAAAGGCACCAAGGCACAAAGAATTTTTGTGATTGAACCTTATAACCAGCGAGGATACGAAAAGTGTTGTTGAATTACGCTTTAAGGCAGTAATTAAATGCCTGCGGCATTTTGGCATATTAACATGAAGCACGCGAAGCTCACAAAGCACACGAAGCACACAAAGATAAAATATAGCCACGAAGGTACGAAACACGAAAAGTTTTTTTGAGTTTGATAGACTTCAAGGCACTAAGAAATGCCTGCGGCATTCTATAGGGGATAGTGAGGCAGTCGTATAAGTCCTAGGTCCCATAGGTCTCATAATTCCTTAATCGCTGACATCAATCCCATACTCCGCCAGCAACCCCGGCAGCCCTGGTAATGAAAACCGGGCCTTTTTGATACGGTTTTGAGAAGGGTTGATGGTATAATTATAAGCGGTACGGAAATCGACTTTTTCAAGGTTGGTGTGATCGAAGACTGCCCTGTGAAGATCGCAGTTATCAAAAATACTCTCTGACATTTCGGCTTCTGAAAAATCGGTTTCCTTCAAATCGCAATTCTTTAAAACCGTTTTCTTCATTTTTACTTTGAAGAATGTCGAGTTCTGCAGTTTGCAGTTTTCAAACGAGACTGTAAATCCCAACAAATCACAATCTTCAAAATGCAATCCCAGCATCTTGCAGCCGACAAATTTTACATCGCGGAAGGTCGTGTTGTTTAATACAACCAGGCTCAAATTGCAATCCCTGAATTCACAATCAATAAACCGGAACTCAGCCAGCCTGGCATTTGAGAAATCACACCGGTCAAATGTGCATTCTTCATATTCACCTGGTTTCAGCGGTTTTTCGCTAAAAATGATTTTTTCGAATTTTTCGTCAACTATATAGCCCATAATGCAAAAATAAAATATTTCGGCAATCCTGATTTTTTACCATGTCGTTACCTGATAATTATCGTTCATGTTCACGGTTCAAATTCCTAAATTTGGTTACCATGCATAAAAGCCTATGATTAACGAATCACTGTTGAACCCGTCAGGCATTGTTGTTGTCGGCGGTTCCAATAACCTCCGGAAACCGGGTGGCCGTATTGTCCAGAATATCCTTTCGGGAAATTACAAAGGCAACCTTTATATTGTCAACCCGAAGGACGAACAAGTGCAGGGTATTAAAACCCACGCCTCCGTTTACGATCTCCCTGAAGTTGACCTGGCCATTCTTGCCATTGCTGCACCCAACTGTCCCGAAGCTGTCAGGATTCTTGCCGGAACAAAAAAGACAAAAGCTTTTATCATCCTTTCGGCGGGCTTCAGCGAGGACAATGAAGAAGGACGACGACTGGAAATAGAAGTGGTGGATATTGTGAATGAAACCGGTGGCTGCCTTATCGGTCCCAATTGCATCGGTGTGATAACCCCCGCCTATAATGGTGTTTTTACCTCCCCTGTTCCCCGGCTTAGTGAAAGAGGTTGTGATTTTGCATCCGGATCTGGCGCTACGGCTGTGTTTATCATTGAATCATCATTGCCTAAAGGACTGACTTTTTCGAGTGTTTTTTCAGTCGGGAACAGCGCACAGACCGGCATTGAGGACATCCTGGAGTATTGGGACAGCAGCTACAGAGAAGGAATCAGCTCGCCCATAAAACTACTTTATATTGAAAATATAAAAGACCCGGATAAACTGCTGCATCATGCTTCATCGCTAATCCGCAAGGGATGCCGAATAGCAGCCATAAAGGCCGGAACTACCGAAGCCGGCAGCCGCGCCGCCTCTTCACATACAGGCGCCTTGGCATCTGCTGATTCAGCTGTAGAAGCTCTTTTCAGGAAAGCGGGCATTGTCCGCTGTTTTGGCCGGGAAGAACTTACCACGGTGGCTTCCGTGTTTACTCATAAGCCGACTAAAGGCAAGAATATTGCCATCATCACCCATGCCGGCGGACCGGCTGTGATGCTTACCGATGCCCTATCGGCAGGCGGACTGAACATTCCACGCATCACAGGGAAAGACCATGACATCATTCAATCGATGATGTACCAGGGTGCATCGGCTGATAATCCGATCGACCTTATTGCCACAGCCACTCCCGAGCAACTCAGTAACGTGATTGAATATGCCGACAAACAGCTGCCGTTAATCGACAGCATAATCGTTATTTTTGGCAGCAACGGAATGATCGATATACGCGAGATTTACGAGCTTCTGCATAAAAAGATCAGGGAATGCAATAAACCTGTACTGCCTATTCTTCCTTCCATTACAAGTTCACGGGATGAACTTGAATTTTTTATGAATCTCGGCAACGTGAATTTTCCCGACGAGGTTGTTCTCGGCAGGGCTCTCACCCGTATTGCCAATACGCCTTACCCGGCCGAGGAAAAGATCATGTTTGAGGATATTGACCTGAAAGCCATCCGTAAAATCATCGATGAGGCATCCGATGGTTACCTGGAGCCACATAGTATACAGCAATTGCTTGGTGCAGCCGGCATTCCCATGGTGACCGAACAGGTGGCATCGAGGCCTGCACAATTAAAGAAAGCGGTAAAGGAAATCGGATTCCCCATGGTTCTCAAAGTGGTAGGTCCGGTGCACAAATCGGATGTGGGCGGTGTTACGCTGAACATAAAATCTGAAGCCCACCTGCAGGCGGAGTTTAAGCGCATGATGAGGATTAAGGATGTAAAAGGTGTGCTCATGCAGAGAATGCTCACCGGCACCGAGCTTTTTATCGGCGCCAGCTATGAAAAGCGATTCGGCCACGTAATCCTGTGCGGCCTGGGTGGAATTTTTGTGGAAGTGCTGGGGGATATTTCTTCGGGACTTGCCCCGCTTACCTTTGATGAAGCCCAATCGATGATCCGGAGCCTGAGGGTTTACCGGATTATCCAGGGAACCCGGGGAAAGCCGGGAATCAATGAAAAGAAATTCACTGAAATCATTGTAAGATTATCCACTTTACTCCGGTTTGCCACCGAAATTAAGGAAATGGACCTGAATCCCCTTATTGGTAATCCCGAAGATATCACAGTGGTGGACTCCCGGATAAGGATCGAAAAGTGATAAACTCATTTTTTTGAATCAATGCAATCCAATTTTATATATATTCGAACCGCTAAACCTCCAAACTTTTAAACATCTAAACATCTAAACATCTAAACATCCAAACCTCTGAACAGCTAAACAGCTAAAATCATGATTGTACACCAGCTATCCGTTTTCCTCGAGAACAAATCGGGACGCCTTACCGAAGTGCTTGAAGCACTGGGTGGCGAAAATATAAGGGTCACCGCCCTGAGTGTTGCCGACACAACCGAGTTCGGCATTCTGCGCATGATCGTTTCGGATCCGGCCCGGGCCAAGGAAGTGCTTAAAAACCGACAGTTTACGGTGAATATCACGGATGTGATTTCGATAATGGCCCCTAATGAGGCCAAGTATTATGCCATGGTTCTGAAGATTCTTTCCGACAGGGATATCAGCATTGAATATACATATGCCTTTTCAGTAGGTGAAAAATCAGTGATCATCCTGCGTTGCAGCAATACCGAAACCGCTATTCAGGCATTGAAGGATCATGAAATGGATCTCATTAAAGCCAGTGATCTTTATAAACTATAGCAACATGGAAATCTGGAACAGGCATTTCGAATGTATGGACCGCACTGAACTCAGGAAGGTTCAGAGTGAACGGCTCAGGGAAACCGTTGAACGGGTTTATTTCAATGTTCCCTATTACAGGAATAAGATGCAGGAGGCCGGAATCGGCCCTGAAAGCATACAGACCATTGATGACCTGCATAAGCTTCCTTTTACAACAAAACAGGACCTGCGAGACAATTATCCTTTCGGTCTTTTTGCCGTTCCCATGAGCGAGATTGTAAGGGTACATGCCTCATCAGGAACTACAGGCAAATCCACGGTTGTTGGATATACCCGCAGGGATATCGCCACCTGGTCGGAAGTGATGGCCCGCACTCTGACCTGTGCCGGAGCTGACAGAAACGACTTCATTCATGTGGCCTATGGTTACGGATTATTTACGGGAGGACTCGGTTTGCATTATGGCGGCGAGAAAATAGGGGCTTCGGTTATCCCTGTTTCAGGCGGAAATACAATCAGGCAGTTACAACTGCTCGTTGACTTTGGCAGCACCGTTCTGGCTTGTACACCTTCCTACGCCTTGTTCATTGCAGAAGCCATTGAAGAAGCCCATATTAAAAGGGAAGACCTGAAACTCAGGGTAGGGGTTTTCGGTGCGGAGCCATGGACTGAAAATATGCGCAAAGAAATTGAACAGAAACTGAATATAAAAGCTATCGATATTTATGGCCTGAGTGAAGTCATCGGTCCTGGTGTGGCAAGCGAATGCCTCATGCAGGAAGGGCTTCATATCAGCGAGGATCATTTTTTCCCTGAGATCATTGACCCGAAAACACTTGAGCCTGTGCCCGAGGGCAAAACCGGGGAGCTGGTTTTCACAACCATTACAAAGGAAGGACTTCCGCTGATCCGGTACAGGACACGCGACCTTACCCGCCTGAATTATGAACGTTGCCGTTGCGGCCGTTCCATGGTCCGCATGGAAAAATGCCTCGGCCGGAGTGATGATATGCTGATCATCAGGGGTGTTAACCTGTTCCCGTCACAGATTGAAAGTGTGATCCTTGAAATGAGCGAGATCAAACCTCATTACCTGCTGATTGTCGATAGGGTGAACAATCTTGACACACTGGAATTGCAGGTTGAAGTGGATGAGGCGTTTTTCCAGGACAAGATCAGCCAGTTGCAGAACCTGAGGAATAAAATCCAGACAAATCTTGAAAGCGCCCTTGGACTGGGTATAAAGGTGAACCTGGTTGAGCCCAAGACGATAGAACGAAGCGAAGGAAAATCGAAGAGGGTGATCGATAAAAGGAAATTTTAAAGCACAGAGGATGATGGATAAACTTCCAATCGCCGGGGAACTGATTCAAAAAATTGCTTCCGAAGCAGGAGTTCCTCCGGCCGGCAGGGCTTCAATACGTGAAATCGTGCATCTTGTCAACCTGGTAGAAAAAGCCACGGGAATAAAATACATCCGCATGGAGTTCGGTGTGCCCGGGCTTAAAGCACCTGAAATTGCCACACACGCTGAAATTGAAGCGCTTAAGAAAGGGGTTTCATCTATTTACCCGCCTATTGAAGGTGTGGCTGATCTTAAAAATGAAACATCGCGTTTTATCAAGCTTTTCCTGGATGTGGATGTTAAGGCTGAGGGATGCATTCCGACCTGCGGATCCATGCAGGGTTCATGCGCGGGATTCCTGACCGTGAACCGTACGGACAGGACGAAAGAAGGAACGCTTTTCATTGATCCCGGGTTCCCGGTTCACAAACAGCAGTGTCATGTTCTCGGGCACGATTTTCAGTCGTTCGACATCTACGATTTCCGCGGCAAAAAGCTTGAAGCCAAACTTCGCAGCTATCTGGACACCGGGAAGATAAGCAGTATGCTGTATTCGAATCCCAACAATCCGTCATGGATTTGCCTGAATGAAGAGGAGCTGGCCCTTATCGGCAAGCTTGCCGACGAATATGACGTGGTGGTTCTGGAAGATCTTGCCTATTTTGGCATGGATTTCAGGAGAGATATATCGAAACCCGGTATGGCTCCGTTTCAGCCTACTGTGGCAAAGTATACCGGGAATTATATCTTGCTCATTTCGGCATCAAAAATCTTCAGTTTTGCTGGGCAGCGACTCGCTATGATGGCTGTATCGGATAAGCTGTTCAATAAAAGGTATCCTGATTTGCTTCGGTATTTCAATTCGGATGTCCTCGGGCATACCATTATATATGGCGCTTTATACGCACTGTCGGCCGGGGCCTCTCATTCGGCACAAATTGCCCTGGCGGCATTATTCAAAGCGGTTAATGATGGCGTACACAATCCGTTTGAGGCCATTAAGGCCTATGGTGAGAATGCACACGCTATGAAAGACCTGTTTACGAAATACGGATTCAGGATCGTGTATGATATGGACCTGAATGAGCCCATAGCGGATGGATTTTATTTCACCATTTCATATCCCGGGTTTTCAGGGCCCGCCTTACTGGATGAGCTTGTACGCTATGGCATCAGCGCCATTACCCTGGGTATCACCGGAAGTACCCGAACCGAGGGCTTACGGGCTTGTGTTTCGCAGTTCAAAACGGCAGATATTCCGGTTCTGGAAGAAAGGTTAAAGCTATTTCACAAGGATCATTCATGAATTTTGTTATTTTTGGAATTTTTCTGACAAATACTGATTTTAAGCCTGTTTTTTTTAAGACCGGATTCAGAAATTTGAAGAAACCAGAATTAAGTTCTTGAACTTGTTCTTTTTATAATGGAAAAATATCATGGCAAAAATAAAAGGAGCTATTGTAATTGATATTGAAAGGTGCAAAGGATGCGAGGTTTGTCTTGTTTCATGCCCCACTGATGTCATCAGGATGGAAAAGAAAGTTAACGGTAAGGGATATCATTTTGCCTATGCAGAGCATCCTGAAAATTGTACCGGCTGCGCGAATTGCGCTGTAGTATGCCCCGACGGGGTTATAACGGTTTACCGGAAGAAGTTTGACGAATAAAATTTCCACTATGGGTGATAAGAAATTAATGAAAGGAAATGAGGCATTTGCTGAAGCGGCCATCAGGTCGGGCTGTGATGCCTATTTTGGATACCCCATCACTCCGCAATCAGAAGTTATGGAGTACCTGGCTGTTCAGCAGCCTGAAAAGCGCACGGGCATGGTATTGCTTCAGGCCGAAAGTGAAGTGGCCGCCATTAATATGGTTTACGGTGCAGCCGGAACGGGTAAACGGGTGATGACATCCTCTTCGAGCCCCGGCATCAGCCTGAAGCAGGAAGGTGTGTCGTATTTATGCGGAAGTCAGCTTCCATGCCTTATCCTCAATGTAATGAGGGGAGGTCCTGGTCTCGGCACCATTCAGCCTTCACAGGCCGATTACTTTCAGGCTACAAAGGGCGGAGGACACGGCGATTACAGGATGATCGTGCTTGCCCCGGCTTCGGTGCAGGAAATGGCTGATTTTGTGAAGCTCGGTTTTGAGCTGGCCTTCAAATACCGGAATCCTGTAACCATGTTATCCGATGGGATCATCGGACAAATGATGGAAAAGGTGGAGATGTTCCCCCAACAGGCCCGGTTCACAGAATTTGATCAGTCGTGGGCAACTACAGGCAAAACAGCTGATCGTGAAAGAAATATAATTACCTCACTCGACCTTGATCCGGCCCGCCATGAGCGGCATAATATTATGCTTCAGGCAAAGTATCAGAAGATGCGTGAAAATGAGGTCCGTTATGAGGCTATTCAGTGTGATGATGCGGATTATATCATGGTGGCCTACGGATCTTGTGCCCGTATCTGCCAGAAATCGATGAATTTGTTACGGGCGAAAGGCATAAAGGCCGGACTTATCAGGCCGATCACTCTGTTCCCGTTTCCTTCGGAAATACTGGCAGAAAAAGCGCCGAGGCTGAATGGTATTCTCACCGTTGAACTCAGCGCCGGACAAATGATCGAAGATGTCAGGCTCGCCGTTGACGGTAAGGTAAAGGTGGCGCTGCATAACAGGATGGGCGGTATGGTACCTTCCCCTGAGGACGTGGTAGACGCAATGATAAAAAGCTTTTCAATTAAGTAATTATGGAAGATAAGAATTCATTATATGCACAGATTGTCAGCCCGGAGAACCTGGTTTACAGGAAAACCCCGCTGATGACTGAGAAACCGCTTTCATTCTGTCCGGGCTGCGGACATGGGGTGGCTCACCGGGTAATCATGGAAGTGATTGAAGAAATGGGAATCCAGGCTGAAACCATCGGTGTGGCGCCGGTTGGCTGTTCGGTACTGGCTTATGAATTTATGAATATCGATATGCAGCAGGCATCACATGGCCGTGCTCCTGCCGTGGCTACCGGTATAAAAAGATGCTGGCCTGAAAAATTCGTTTTCACTTACCAGGGAGACGGTGATCTGGCTGCCATAGGAACGGCAGAGACTATTCACGCCTGCAACAGGGGCGAAAACATCGCCATTTTCTTTGTGAATAATGGTATTTATGGTATGACAGGCGGACAGATGGCTCCCACAACTCTTCCGGGTATGCGGTCGTCCACAACGCCATACGGACGTGATGTGGCCTTGATGGGAAATCCGTTAAAGATAACCGAACTGGTTGCCATGCTTCCCGGTACCTATATGGTGGCAAGGCATTCAGTTCACACACCGCTGGCAGTAAGGAAATTCAAAAAAGCAGCCCGACAGGCTTTTGAAAATCAAAAGCTGAATAAAGGTGTGTCGTTTATTGAAGTGGTATCCAATTGCAATTCAGGATGGAAAATGACGCCCAATGATGCCAATAAATGGATGGAGCAGAATATGTTTCCTTTCTTTCCACCGGGAGATATCAAGATCAACGGTGAAATGGTAACCAAAACGGCAAAAGCTGAATAAATTTTTAATGTCATGAATGAAGAAATCATCATAGCCGGATTCGGCGGACAAGGTGTTTTATCAATGGGTAAAATAATGGCTTATGCCGGAATGCTCCAGGAGATGGAAGTCAGCTGGATGCCATCTTACGGTCCCGAAATGCGCGGTGGAACGGCAAATGTTACCGTCATCCTCAGCGATGAACGAATAAGCAGTCCCATCCTGAACCGGTTTGACACGGCTATCATTCTCAATCAGCAGTCGATGGACAAATTTGAGTCCTCGGTGAAACCAGGCGGTCTGTTGTTATATGATTCAAACGGAATTACGCGTCATCCGCAGAGAAAGGATATCCGGATATATATTGTTGAGGCTGCTGAAGAGTCGGCCCGTATGATGACTTCAAAAACGTTTAACATGATTGTGCTGGGGGCTTACCTGAAAATCAAGCCTCTTGTGGCCATTGAAAACATACTTCACGGATTAAAAGATTCACTGCCTGCCCGGCATCACCATCTCATCCCGGTTAATGAGGATGCGATTAAGAGGGGAATGGAGATCGTGAAGAAGGTTATTTGATTGCTATAAACTAATTGGGGCTTTCAGCCCCAAGCCCTGACTTACTTTTTTTCTGCAGCAAAAAAAAGTAAGCAAAAAATGCCGCCGCTGCTGAAAAAATCGCTAAAAATTAATTCACTACGCTAAAAGAAAAGAACTCGTCCGCAGGAATCGGACTCAGACAGCTTTTCTT